>JANNVF010000001.1:0-13353 GCA_031414315.1 Hyphomonadaceae bacterium
CACTGCCGGTGCTTGAAGCGACGGGGTTATCGTTTGCATCGCGGGCCACAGGCACGTTCAACGGTCAATCGACTCCGGTGGCCCACGCGTGCGGACACGATGCGCACATCGCGATGCTGATGGGCGCGGCCGAAGTTCTGGCCGGGATGCGGGACCGGCTGCCGGGCACGGTGGTGTTCATCTTCCAGCCGGCGGAGGAAGGCCCGCCCGCGGGCCAGACCGGCGGCGCGCCGCAGATGATCGCCGATGGCGCGCTCGCCAACCCGGCGCCGGAAGCTATCTTCGGATTGCATGTCGTGCCGGGCGTACCGGGCACGATCTTCTATCGCCCCGAAGGCTTCATGGCGGCGGCCGACCAGATTCACATCAAACTGAAAGGCAAGCAGACGCACGGCGCCTGGCCGTGGCAGGGCATCGATGTGGTCTCGCTGAGCGCGGCGATCATTGGCGAGTTGAATACGCTGGCCGCGCGCACCGTCGACGTGACCGCAACGCCCACCGTGCTGACCATCGCCACAGTGCATGGCGGCGTGCGCTACAATATCATCCCCGAAGAGATGGTGATGACCGGCACGCTGCGCACGTTTGACGCGACGCAGCGCGCGGCGATCAAGAAGCGGATCGAGACGACGGTGATGAACCTCGCGCAATCGTACGGCGCGCGCGCTGAAGTCCGCTTCGTGGAATCGGGCGCGGTGACTTTCAATGATCCGGCCCTGTCGCGCGCGGTGTTTCCGGCGCTGGTGGAGGCGGTGGGCGACGGCAAGGTGGACCAGAACCGCCGGCCGACGACGGTGTCGGAAGATTTCTCGGCGTACCAGGCGAAAATCCCCGGCGTCTTCTATCACCTCGGCGCGAGCGCCGACGGCGTCGATCCCGCGACTTCGCCGCCGAACCATTCGCCACAGTTCGACATCAACGAGAAGATCCTGCCGCTCGGCGTCCGCGCGCACGTGCTGACGGCGATCCGGTATCTGGAAACCCACCCGGTGAGACGATGAAACACCTCCTCGCCGCCCTCCTCGCTCTTTGCGCATGCGCGACGCCGGCGCTGGCCGAACCACACGTGGTGCTTGTCACCATCGACGGGTTTCGCTGGCAGGAAGTGTTTCACGGCGCCGATCCGGCGCTGGTGACGACACCGGAAGATCGGGCGCGCTACGTCGATGTTCAAGATCGCGCTACGGCGCTGACGCCGTTTCTGCAATCGTTCAGGACCGATGGCGTGCTGTTCGGCGATCGCGCTTCGGGGTCGTGTGCGAAGGTGGAGAACCGCTACTGGTTTTCGTATCCGGGTTACGCGGAAATGCTGACCGGCCGGCCGAACCCCCGCATCGGCGCCAATGCGAAGGCGCTGAACGACGAAGTGACCGTGCTGGAATGGCTGAACGCGCGCGCGGGTTTTGAAAATTCGGTGCGTGTGTATGCCGAGTGGGATACGGTGCCGTTCATCCTCAACCAGCCGCGCAGCAAGCTGCCGGTCTACGTCGCGCCGCCCGAGGCGCCGACGCACGACAACTACGTGATCGCCGAAGCGGGCGCGATCGCCGTCGAGACGCCGCGGGTGGCGTGGGTCGGGTTGGGCGATACCGACAACCGCGCGCACGAGGGAAATTACAGCGCTTATCTCGCGGCGGCTTCGGCGGCGGATGTGTTTCTGGCGGACCTGTGGGCGAAACTGCAGGCCGATCCGCGCACGGCGGGAAACACGACCCTGATCGTCACCGCCGATCATGGGCGCGGCGGCGCGGCCAACGGGCAATGGCGCGGCCATGGCAGCGGGCGCTACCGGTTCGGGTGGCTGCCGGGGTTGCGGAAAGAGGGATCGGACGCGGTGTTCATGGCCGCACGGGGCCCGGATATCGTGAGCGGTTCAGCCGCGCAGTACAGCGGAGAAAATTGCGCGGTGACCGGACAGATCACGGCGACGCTGCTGCGCAGTCTCGATATCGCCCCGGGCGCGTTCAGCGCCGAGGCGCGCCCGCCGCTGAACATTTTCAGAGACTAGCGGACCATCTCGAACGTGCCGGTGTTGCCTTCGGCGTTGAAGGTCCCGCGCACGCGGCGACCGGTGCTGTCCATGCGGCCCTGGTATCTCACCGCGTGGCTTGCGCCGCCCGAGCCGTCGTAGGTCTTCACGAACTTCACTTCGCCGCCCACGAACGTCCCGGCCAGATTTGAGGTCAGGAACAGCGCCTGACCGGTATCGCCGAAAGCGTTGGTCTCGGTGATCGTGCCGGTCAGCGCCTGCCCGCGCTGCTGCAGCTTGATGTCGAACGTGTTCACGTCGGCGCCGACCGACGAGATATAGCCGCCGGTCCAGTCGCCGGTGAGGTTCTGGGCCATGACCTGCGCGTCGGCGGGCTCGGCCGTGGCGAGCCCGATCCCGACGATTCCCCCGGAAACCACGCCGAACGTGCCGATGGCGATGGCCAACGCCAGAAACTTGTCGCGCAACATTGGGGAACCCCTCGTCAATCCGGCGTCGCACTAAGCCGCCGAATGCGACGGAGATGGGGCTCCACGCGGGCGGTACAATGATCCCGCCCCGCGACACCCGGGCGCACGCCCCAAAAAGCATGCGCCGGCGCCCGCACAGGCCGGAGGCAAGTCGGTGGAAATAGCACACAGTTCTAAAGACTTAGCGAAACCCGGCTCACGAAGAGTCGGGCGCCGGCACGGCCCCGAAATCTTCCGAAAAAATTAAGCCCTGGGCGCGCGGCGCCACCGGCGTCAGCCGCGCAAACGGCGCGAGCGCGAGCAGCCGCGGCACGAGCGCCTCGACGCAGGCCTCCGCATGGGCCAGCGCATGCGACAACGCCGCGACACGCGCCGACAGCCCGCCGCGCCTGAGCCGGCGCACCAGCGGCCGCATCGCGTGGCGCAGCCCGCTGCCGCGCCCGCGCGACCGACGAAAGCCTGTCGGCGCATAGCGGGGCCGCCCGTTCGACGGCCGGTGGCCGCCCCGGCGCGCGGTCATCGGCACATCGATCCGCGTGGCGAACGCCATCAGCACCACCTGGTGCTTGAACTCGAGCACCCGCACGGCGAGCTCGCGGGCCACCTGGCGCCGCAGCCAGCGCCCGGCGGGGCCGGCATCGGCGCACGCGTCGACCAGCGCCGCCGCGAGCCGCACCAGCAGGAAGCGGAGCGTGTCGAGGGCGGCGGTGATCGTGTCGAGGCGGGGGCGAGGTTCTATCTGCATGCGGCCAGTATGCGGCCGGCTGGACCTCTGCCGGATTGGCGGGGCGCGAAAACACCGCCCCCGCACCGCCGGCTTCAGCCGGCCCTTTGGCCGCCAAGGGAGTATGCGTCGAAAAAACTGCCGGCTGAAGCCGGCGGTACGGGAAAAGACGTGGATTGCGGGGGCGCCAATCCCCCTATTCCTCGTCATGCCGGGGCGCGCGCGGGAGTATACAAATCGGCTGCAAACGGTGTGCAAATTTGTATCGGGTGTACAAATCGGGCGCCGTAGCGCCGGTCTCCAGACCGGCAGCGATGGTCCCGTCTGCACGGCCGGGCCGGTCTGGAGACCGGCGCGACGGGCGCCTACCGCGTCCGCTCGAACCGCACAACGCGCCCTTCCCGGTCGACCCAGGCAACCCGGTAGCCGGCGCCCATCCAGGCGCGGGCGTGGGTGTGGTGACCTTCGTTGTCGTTGGCCCAGAACGCCCGGTGGACTTCGGCGGACTTGGGGAGACCGGCGCCGATGATCTGCTCGATGTCCTCGAAGCTGAGGAGTTCAGGCCGACCGGCCCGGCGTTCGAGGTGGGACTGGAGCGGCGCGTACTTGGGACGCATGGGCCAGGATTCCGGACGGGCGTTGAGGGTTCCGGGAGGGTTGGCGATTTGTGGTTAACAGAGGGTTGCGGAAACTCAGGTCGATCGCGCGATAGTCATGCCGAATGCGTAGTCGACAATTTCCTTGTACAAAATAATCCTTCCCGCGAGCACCGTTGCCTGCCAACCAGCCGGGAGTTGGCGCAAAAGCTCCACCATCGTCTCACGCATGGTGCGCGTCTGCGCCTGCCACGATATTGAGCTATTTAGGTCGGGCTGCGGCCTTTCCCACCGCACTGTGTAGGGAACTGCCTCCCGCAACGCGAGGAGAAATTCCTGGGCCGTCGTAGTCTGAGGAATATTCACGCTCAGCGGCAAATCGATATCCACCGGATAGGTTGAATCGAACCCCTCTTCCTTTTGGTAGGTCAAATCACGACGACGACCAGGGTCATTTGAGCCAAATCCGCTGTTGTTCCACTCCGGTGAGGCGTAGTGCTTTATGAGTTCGGTTTCCAAATCCATGGCCGTGAACACATAAATGCGAACGGCTCTGAAGCTCACGTCGGCGCCAGTCAGCCCCTTCCTATGCAAGACACGCCTCGCATGTCGAAGGAGTCGCCGCCGCAAACCCGCAGCGGCATCGGTCTTTCCAACGTACACCACTTTTTCGTTGTGATTGAGTACGTAGACTCCTTGTGCGTCAGGAAGGTCGTTGATTGCCTCAAAGGAGAGAGGCGCGCCCTCCATGCCGCCCAAAACCTTCACCAGCTCAGCGAGAAGTGCGGCCGGTAGATCAAACTCAAGGTCTACAAACCCTTTCACAGCCCCATCTCTTTGAGTCGTGTACTTGTATCCAAATGGCGCTTCACGTGTTTGGCGATCGCAGTCGCGAGCGTGACAGGCACCGCATTGCCAAGCTGCCTCATCGTTTCCGACCATGACCCGTGGAACACGAAGTCATCCGGAAAAGTTTGCAGCCGCGCGCTCTCCCTTACGGTGAAATAGCGCACCCGACCGTCCGGGTGAGCTAGCATGTTTTCACCCCCTGGGACACCGTGAACTCCAGCCTTCAAAGTCTTTGCAGGCTGATCGAGCGCGCTCCCGGTATGGCCTTGATACGCACGAGCGCCCGCCTGAAACTTGTGATCGCTGATCACCGCGCTGCCTTTTGGATTGAGTTCAGGATCCGGTAGGTCGCCTATTGCATCGCGTGTAGTACGCCATGCCATCTCCGCCGGCGCAAACATCAATTGATCGAGCTGCCCCTTCAGCCTCTCATCAACCAACCGATCACGACGGGCAACCTTGTGCCTTTCCCAATACTCTCCCGTACGGTATTGCGACCAAAGCAACGCCTGCGCCGAATGCGATGGATTTGGGAACGACCATTCTGTGTCAAGGTCATCCCTGAAGCCTACGAATACAACTCGTTCGCGCTTCTGCGGCACTCCGTAATCTGCCGCATTCAACACCCGAAACACGACCCGATATTTCAATCCGCTGCGTGAGCGTGAGGTTTGATGCTTTTCCAACTTTGCAAGATGGTCCTGCCAATCTTCATCTTTTCGACGAACCTGCTCGGGAAAGCGTAGCTGAAGCGTGATATATGAAAGATAGGTCGCAAACGAAGCGCGAGTAAGTCCTTTGACGTTCTCAAAGATAAACGCCTTGGGTCGCACCTCGCGTACCGCCCGCACCGCTTCGGGCCACATGTCTCTATTATCATCGAACCCTTGGTGCTTCCCACCTAGAGAGAACGGCTGGCAAGGTGGCCCACCGGTCACGAGGTCAATCTTGCCTTCATGAATGGAGAAATTGATCGCCCGGACGTCCGATTGCACCGGCTCTGGCCAGTGCATCATCCAACTCGAGCGCGATCTGCGATTTTCGCGGAGAGTATCGCAACACCAGCGATCCCACTCGATCACCTGAGCGGGTGTGAAGCCCGCTTGAGTCACACCCAAGCCAAGCCCTCCGGCACCGGCAAATAACTCTATCGCTTTGGGGCGTTCGGCGGCCCTAGGAACCGACGCAACCGGCGTAGCGCCATTGGCAGATTTTTTTGAAGCTCGCATTCCCATACGGTTGCCACGCCCCAGCCTGCTTGAAGAAGTTCGTTTCGGATACGTTCGTCCCTGCGGCGATTCGCATCAAGCTTTGGGAGCCAAAAATCAAGCCTAGATTTCGGTAGCCTAGCGAGCTTGCACTCGGGATCGTCATGGCGATGCCAGAAGCATCCATGCACAAAGACGACCTTGGATCGACCCGCGAATATTACGTCCGGCTTGCCGGGTAAAACTGGCCTCGTTAGTCGAAACCTGTAGCCCAACGCGTGCAACGAGGATCGGACCAAAAGTTCCGGCTTCGTATTCCGACCCCGTACAAGGGCGATTCGGCGGCCGCGCTCCGCGGGACTCAGAGAGTCCACCGAGGCGCTCACCGTCCAAACCGCTGATACTTGATCCGCGTCGGGATGAGCGAATCCGCGCCCAGCCGGCGCTTCTTGTCTTCCTCATACCCATCGAAATCCCCCTCGAACCATTCCACGTGGCTGTCGCCCTCGAACGCCAGGATGTGCGTGGCGAGGCGGTTGAGGAACCAGCGGTCGTGGGAGATCACCACGGCGCAGCCGGCGTACATTTCCAGCGCGAGTTCGAGCGCCTGCAGGGTTTCAACATCTAAATCGTTCGTGGGCTCGTCCAACAGCAGCACGTTGGCGCCGGTGAGCAGCGTCTTGGCGAGGTGGACGCGGTTGCGTTCGCCGCCCGAGAGGAGGCCGATCTTCTTCTGCTGGTCGCCGCCCTTGAAGTTGAACGACGAGACGTAGGCGCGGCTCGGCACGTCGCGGCCGTTGATGACGAGGATGTCGAGCCCACCGGAGATTTCCTCCCAGACGTTCTTCTTGTCGTCCAATGAGTCACGCGACTGGTCGACGAAGCCGAGCTTCACCGTCTCCCCCACCGTGATCTCGCCGGCGTCGGGTTTTTCGTCGCCGGTGATCATCTTGAACAGCGTGGATTTCCCCGCCCCGTTCGGCCCGATCACGCCGATGATGCCGCCCGGCGGCAGCTTGAACGTGAGCCCGTCGATCAAGAGCTTGTCGCCGAACGCCTTCTTCAGCCCGTTGAATTCGATGACGTTGTGGCCCAGCCGCGGCCCCGGCGGAATCTGGATGCTGGCAAACGTCTGCTTCTCGCGCTCAGCCTCGTTGGCCATCTCCTCGTAGCGCTGCAGCCGCGCCTTCGACTTCGCCTGCCGCGCCTTCGGCGAGGAGCGCACCCACTCCAGCTCGCGCGCCATGGCCTTGCGGCGCGATTCCGATTCCGACTGCTCGGCCTCGGCGCGCTTGGACTTCTGCTCCAGCCACGCGGAGTAATTGCCCTCGTACGGATTGCCCTTGCCGCGATCGAGCTCGAGCGTCCACTTGGTCACCTGATCGAGAAAATAGCGATCGTGGGTGACGAGGATCACGCAGCCGGGGAACGCCTCGAGGTGATGCTGCAGCCACGCGACACTTTCGGCGTCGAGGTGGTTGGTCGGCTCGTCCAGCAGCAGCATGTCGGGCTTCGACAGCAGGAGCCGGCACAGCGCGATGCGGCGGCGCTCCCCGCCCGACAGGTTCTCAACACCGCTGTCATTCGGCGCGCACCTGAGCGCGCCCATCGCCATCTCGATCTTCGAATCGATGTCCCACGCATCGGCCGCGTCGATCTTCTCCTGGAGGGCCGTCATCTCCTCCATCAGCGCGTCGGTGTAGTTCTCGCCCATCTCCACCGACACCGCGTTGTAGCGGTCGAGCAGCTTCTTCTCCTCGCACCAGACGATGGCGTTTTCCCAGACGTTGAGCTTGGGGTCGAGGTGCGGCTCCTGCTCCAGATAGCCCATCTTGGTGCCGGCCAGCGGCATCGCTTCGCCGGTGAAGTCCTTGTCCATCCCCGCGAGGATCTTCAGCAGCGTCGACTTGCCCGAGCCGTTGGCGCCGACCACGCCGATCTTGGCGTCCGGAAAGAACGACAGCCAGATGTTCTCGAACACCTTCTTGCCGCCGGGATAGGCCTTGGTGAGACCCTGGATGGAATAGATATATTGAGCTGGCTGCGGGGCCATGAGGAACGCCTGACGTGGTGGGGGTGGGAGTTGGGGGTGATGTAGCTTCTCCCGGGCGCGGGTGGAAGATCGCGCTCTGCTTGCCGGGCCGAAGCGCCCGCGCCTATGGTCGCGGGCCTAGGGGGACCCTCATGCGCACCAGCCTCGCCGTCCTGCTCGCCATCACCCTCGCCGCCTGCGCGCCAAAAGCCCCCGCCGCGCCCACCGCCGCCGAGGTCGCCGCCATCGGCGAGGCCGCGCACAAGGCCTACGTGGATGCGATCAATTCCAACAGCACCGACGCCGTGATGGCCGTCCTCACCGACGACGTCGTCTACCAGGCGCCGCACGAACCGGAGATCATCGGCAAGGCCGCCGTCCGTGCGTGGGTCGACGGCTATTTCGGCGCGTACGGCACGGTGTGGAAGAAAACCACGCTCGACTTCATCGTCGCCGGCGACTGGGCGTTCGAACGCTACGCCTACGAAAGCACAGATACGCCGAAGGCCGGCGGCCCCGCGCTCACCGACAAGGGCAAGGGCCTCAACGTCTACCACCACGACGCCGATGGCGTCTGGCGCGTCGCGCGGGATTCGTGGAGTTCCGACCTGCCGGCGAAGTGAAGCGCTGAAGCGCTTCAGGCGGCGTCCAGCACGCGCCCCAGGGCCGCGCGATCTCGCGCCAGCGAGAGGACGTAATCCCGCAATGCGCCGCGCATGGCGGCGGGCGCGGCCTTGGGCGACACGTCGAACTCGCGGAAGTGGCCATCGACCAGCATCCGCGCGAGGCCGTAGGCGAGCGAGCGGCACTGGAGGTGGATGACGCGCAGGTCGCACGGGCGCAGCAGTTTCTCTTTTTCGGCCCGCGCAAACAGCGCCAGCATCTCGGCGCGGATCCAGCCGTTGTCGCGCAGGAGCGCCTCGGAGCCCCAGAAATCGATCTGCGTACGGTCTCCGACGACGCGGTAGTGCGTCGGGTGCGCGATCGCCCAGGCGAAGTAGCCGTCGCCGACCGCGAGCAGCCGCACCAGCGGATGCTCGGACGCGCAGGCCGCGAGCTTGCCGGCGATAGAGGCGCGCAGCTTGGCCATGCCTTCCTCGGCGACGGCGGTCATCAGCGCGGCCTTGCTGGCGAAGTGGCGGAACGGCGCGCCCGACGAGACCCCGGCGCGGCGCGCGGCCTCGCGCACGGTCACCGACTCCGCGCCGCCCTCCTCCACCAGCGCCACGGCGGCGACGATCATCGCGTCGCGCAGCGCGCCGTGGTGGTAGGGGCGCGGCTCTGGCGCCTTGCGGCGCGGCTTGGGGGCGGCGGGCATCGCCCAACCGCTAGCACGCGTCGCGCCGGCGCGCACGCCCTTATGTAAGCACTGCTTATTTTTGTTGCCGCCCGAAGCCGCTGCATGTAATCGATGCTTACTTTAGAGGAGATGCTTCGATGGTGCGGAATGTGTTGGCGGCGACCCTTGTCACGTTGGCGGTATCGGCCGGACCAGTGGCGGCCACGCCGGCCTCGCCCACCGGCGCGTGGCTGACCGCGAGCCGCAATCTGGAGGTCACCATCGGTCCGTGCGGGCAGGCGCTGTGCGGGGATGTCGTGCGCGTGCTCGCCAACAACACGATGGCGGCGAATGGCAAGATGTCCAAGGCGCCGCCGGCCCGCGTCGGCCTGCGCATCCTCAGCGATCTGCGCGTCGACGGCGCGGGATGGCGCGGCAAGATCTACAACCGGGAAAACGGGCGCACCTACGACTGCACGGTGCGTGTGCTGGCGGACCGGCGCCTTGAAGTCCGCGCCTACGTGGTGACGCCCTTGATCGGCCAGACGCAAATCTGGCAACCCGTGGCGCCCTAGCCGACGTGGGCGCTCGTTCAAATCAAAACGAAGTGTGAAATTCCGCCACGCGTTAACGCATCGCTTACCTCTTTTTCGCGCGAATTCCGGTTTTCGCCTGTCAGGGCAAAGCTTTCTTCAGACTAGAGGGCGACTGTCGGGTTGATCCAAACCGGGACAGCTACGCGATGTTGAACGCCTTCTCCGCTGCCGCACCGACGTTGGCGACAAGTGCGCCGGGCACTGAATCCCTCGACGTGGAGATGCGCGAAACCATGCGCAGCGCCCGGCGCGGCTTCCTGTTCCGCTTCGTGCCCGGCGTGGTCACCGCGATCATGTCGATGCTCTGGCTGGGCTGGATTTATCCGCTGTGCATCATCGCGGCACTGACGCTGCATGAGCTCGTGCTGTTTCCGACGTTGTACCGGCGCGTGATCAAGCCGAGCATCGCGACGCGGCCGAAATTCGCGCGTGGCCTGCTGGCCGTCCTGCTGGGCCTGGGCGGAGTGATCTACGGTTGCGGCTGGATCCCGCTGATGCTCACCGCCAAGATTTCCGGCGTCTACGTCGCCGCAGCCTGGCTGTGGGGCACCATCGTCCACAACCTCACCTATTTCTCGCGCACGCGTCTGACGTTCTTCGCCACCTGCGCGCCCCAGGTTCTCGCCGTGGCGCTCGGGCCATTCTTCATGGGCCTCACCGGCATCGCGCCATGGGTGATGCTGTTCCTCACGGCACAGACACTGGTCACCGTGGTGATTGCCGCGCGTGATCGCCAGGGCCTCGCCGACGACGCCCGTCGCGATCGCGCCGCGCGCAAGGAGGCCGAGCAGGCCAGCGTCGCCAAATCCCAGTTCCTCGCCACCATGAGCCACGAGCTGCGCACGCCGCTCAACGCCATCATCGGCTATTCGGAGATTCTCGAAGAGGATCTTGAGGACACGCCGGAAAACGCCAACCCCGATGACGCCCGCCGCATCCGCCGCGCTGCGCGCCACCTGCTGACGCTGATCAACGAAGTGCTCGACCTGTCGAAGATCGAATCTGGCCGCCTCGAACTCATAAACGGCCCGGTGGATATTGCAGCGCTGCTGAAGGACGTGGAGGAAACCGTTCGCCCGATCGGCGCGCGCCACAACAACCGCGTGGACCTCGACGTCATCGGCAAGATGCCGGTGCTGGAGACCGACGCGTCGCGCCTCAAGCAGTGCCTGCTGAACCTCGCCACCAACGCCTGCAAGTTCACCAAGGACGGCCGCGTCACCATCCGCGCGTCCATCGAGATGCGCGGCGGCGCACCGATGCTGGAAGTGGTTGTGGCCGACACCGGCATCGGGATCAGGCCGGAAGATCAGGCGCGCTTGTTCCAGCCGTTCATCCAGGTCGACGGCACCGAGACGCGCGCGCAGGACGGCACTGGCCTCGGCCTGGTCATCACCCGCAAGCTTGCGCAGGCGATGGGCGGCGATGTGTCGATGACCAGCACGCCCGGCGTCGGCTCCACCTTCACACTCTCGGTCGCTGCGGTCACCGCTGCGGATATTGCGCCCGCGCCCACCACCGGCCCGCTGGTGCTGGTGATCGAAGACGACGACACCGCGCGCGATCTCACCTGTCGCGCGCTCGCACGCCTGTCCTATAACGTGCGCGCCACCGCGACCGCCACCGAAGGCCTTGCGGCGCTCGACGAAATCACGCCCGACCTCGTCATCCTCGACATCCACCTCCCCGACATGTCGGGCTGGACGGTGCTGGAGCGGATCAAGACGACGCCGAAGGGCCAGAACCTGCCGGTGCTGGTCGTCACCATCGATGACGACCGCGCCCGCGCGCTGTCGCTCGGCGCCTGTGATCACATGGTCAAGCCGGTCGATCGCGACCAGCTCACCGCCGCCGCCGTGCGCTACGCCCTGCCCCGCCAGATCGGTGCGGCCGCGCCTGTCGCTGCAGCGACGCCGACGGACTCGCGCCTGCGGGCCTGAACACCGTTTGCCCGTGACGCCGCCTCGGCTATAGCCGGGTGATGAACCTCGCCGCCTACCTCGCCCGCATCGGCTTTGCCGGGACGCCGCAGCCGGACGCCGCGACGCTGGTCGCGCTGCATCACGCGCATCTGGAAGCCATTCCGTACGAAGCGCTCGACGTGCAGCTGGGCGCGGCGCTGACGATCGATCCAGGCGCGGCGTTCGACAAGCTTGTCACGCGCCAGCGCGGCGGCTGGTGCTACGAGATGAACGGCGTGTTCGCCGCCGCACTCGACGCGATCGGATTCAAGGTCTCACGCCTGTCCGGCGCGGTGATGCGCGAAACGGCGGGCGACGTGCAGATCGGCAATCACCTCGTGCTCATCGTCGATCTCGACCGGCCGTGGCTGGCCGACGTCGGCTTCGGCGATGGCCTGGTGGAGCCTGTGCCGCTCGTGGCCGGTCCGATCCGCCAGAGCGTGTTCGAGTTCCGCCTTGAAGAGCTCGGCGACGGCTGGTGGCGGTTCCACAATCATCCTGAGGGCGGTGCACGCTCGTTCGATTTCAACCGCGCCGTGACCGACGAAGCGTTGCGCGCGGAGCGCTGCGCCTTCCTGCAGGTCAGCCCGGCTTCCCTCTTCGTGCAGAACGCGGTGGCGCAGATTCACGGCGACGGCGCGATGGCGATGCTGGTGAACCGCACGCTGAAGCGCGTGTCGGCGGCGGGCGTCACACGCGAAGATATTCCGGACGCTGCATCCTACGTGCGCGTGCTGCGCGACGTGTTCGGGCTCGACCTGCCGGAGACCGCCACGCTCTGGCCGCGCATCACTGCGCGCCACGAGGCCATCCTCGCGGCGATGCGGGAACAGCAACAGCAGCAATAACGGCGCGCGTCACCGCGCGGTCGCGAGGTACCTCCTGTACGCCGCGTGCGCGTACATGACGGCTTCAGGATTGTACCGCACGCGGAAGTCCGATGCGTCGGGCTCGTCGAAGGCGTGCGTGGCGCCCTCCAGCCAGTCGATGGCGATGGGCGTCGGCGCGGGCATCTGCGCCAGCGTCGCGCGCAGGCGTGTCGTGCCGACGATCAGATCCTTCGAGCCGAGCAGCGCGAGCGGCTTTGCATCGAAGCGCAGTCCGCGCCGGGGCGCGATGCTGCCGGGGCCGCAATACGGATAGACCAGGAACGCGCCGCGCACGCCGATGAGCGGCTCCTCCGGCAAGCCGTCGAGTTTCGTCGCCTGCGCCATGTCCGCGCCCGGCCGCAGCGCCAGCGCGTCGAGCACCGTCCAGCCGCCGTGGCTCCAGCCGGCCGCGACCAGCCGCGCCTTGTCCGCCCACGGCTGGCGGCGCGCCCACTCCAGCGCCGCGTAGAGATCCCCCGCCCGCTCCCGGCCCCACAGCCGCGTGCCGGTGCACACCGTGGCATAGGCGCCGAGCCGCGAAATGCCGCGATGGCCGGAGCTGTCGAGCACGATGGCGGCCCAGCCGGCGTCGCGCGCGACTTCGGCCCACGTCTGCTGGAACGCCTTCTTGCCGCCGCAGCCATGCAGCTGGATCACCACCGGAAACGGGCCCGGCCCCTCGGGCTTCACCACATCCGCGAACGCCATGAGCGACTTGATGCGATCTTCGAACATCACGACGGCCATCGGCGCTCCATTGTCGGCGGACGACATAGCGC
>JANNVF010000002.1:0-8259 GCA_031414315.1 Hyphomonadaceae bacterium
TCCACCTCGTGATCGCGCGCATCGAAGGCGCGCCGATGGGCACGAAGGGCATCACGCTGTTCGTGGTGCCGAAGTTCCTGGTCAACGCGGACGGCTCGCTCGGCAAGCGCAACGGCGTCGTGTGCGGCAAGATCGAAGAGAAGATGGGCATCCACGGCAACGCGACGTGCGTGCTGAACTACGATGACGCCGTGGGCTATCTCTGCGGGCAGGAGAACAAGGGCCTCAACGCCATGTTCACGATGATGAACGTGGCGCGCCTTGGTGTCGGCATGCAGGGGCTCGCGCAGTCGGAGGCCGCGTATCAGAACGGCGTGGCGTACGCGAAGGATCGCCTGCAGGGGCGTAGTCTCACGGGCCCAAAAAATCCCGATGGCCCTGCCGATCCGATCATCGTGCACCCGGACGTGCGGCGCATGCTGATGGATGCGCGTGCCTTCAACGAAGGCGCGCGCGCCTTCACGTTCTGGACCGCGCTCTACGGCGATCTGCTGACCTATTCGCCCGACGATGCGGTGAAGGAGAAGGCCGGCGACTACATGGCGCTGATGACGCCGGTGCTCAAAGGCTTCTTGACTGACAAGGGCTACGCGAACGCCACCAACTGCCAGCAGATCTGGGGCGGACACGGCTACATCGAGGAATCGGGCATGTCGCAGTTCGTGCGCGACAGCCGCATCGCGCAGATCTACGAAGGGGCCAACGGCATCCAGGCGCTCGATCTCGTCGGCCGCAAGCTCGCCGCCAACGGTGGCCGCGCGGTGTTCACGTTCTTCAACGAGATCGACGCGTTCATCGGCGACAACGCAGACGATCCGCAGATGAAGCCGTTCATCGACGCGCTGTCGGGCGCCAAGGCGCAGCTTCAGGACGGCACCACATGGCTGATGCAGAACGGCATGTCGAACTTCGATAACGCCGGCGCCGCCAGCCACGACTATCTCCACCTCTTCGGCTACGCGGCGCTCACGTACATGTGGGCGCTGATGGCGAAGGCGGCGTTCACGGCGAAGAAAGCGGGCGACGCCGAGCCTTTCTACGACACAAAGATCGCGGTCGGCCGGCACTACATCGAGCGCATGCTGCCCGACGCGGTCGCGCATCTGGCAAAACTTAAAACCGGCGCTGGCACGCTGATGGCGCTGCCGGCGGAAGCGTTCTGATTGGAGCGCGGGCGCCCTCGCCCGCGTACAGTTTTCGACAGTGAGGCGGAGACGAGGGCGTCCCCGCTCCAGGAAAAACCAATGCCCGCGATCCAGCTGCCCGTTCCCAAATGGCGCGACGACGAAGAGCTCGAGATCTTCGACCGCTCGGTGCGTGAGTTCTTCGCGAAGGAAGCCACGCCCGAGAAGATGGCGAAGTGGCGCGAGAACGGCGTCGTTGATCGCGAGATGTGGACGAAGGCGGGCGCCGCAGGTTTGCTGTGCGTGGCTGGGCCGGAGGAATACGGCTGCGCGGGCGGGGATTTCCGCCACGACGCGGTGATCATCAACGCCATGGGCGAAATGGGCATCGAGGGCTTCGGCCTGTCCTTGCACAACGCGATCGTGGCGCCTTACATCTGGCAGTACGGCTCGACGGAACAGAAGCAGCGCTGGCTGCCGCGCCTGGCGACTGGCGAACTCGTCGGCGGCATCGCGATGACGGAGCCGGGCGCCGGCTCCGATCTGCAGGGTGTGAAGACAACCGCGAAGCTCGATGGCAATCACTACGTCATCAACGGCTCCAAGACGTTCATCACCAACGGGCAGACCTGCAACCTGATCATCGTGGTGGCCAAGACCGATGTGTCGCTCGGCGCCAAGGGCATTTCGCTCGTCATCGTGGAAACCGATGGCCTCGAAGGCTTCCGGCGCGGGCGCAATCTCGACAAGGTCGGCCAGGATGCGCAGGACACCTCGGAACTGTTCTTCGAAGACGTGCGCGTGCCGACGTCGAACCTGCTCGGCATGGATGAGGGCCGCGGCTTCATCCACCTGATGCAGCAGCTGGCGTCGGAGCGGTTGCAGATCGCCATGCAGGGCGTGGGCATGATGGAGCGTGCGCTCACGCTGACGGCGCAGTACGTGAAGGAGCGCAAGGCGTTCGGCAAGACGCTGATCGATTTCCAGAACACGCAGTTCAAGCTCGCCGAGTGCAAGACGAAGGCGACGGTGGCGAAGGTGTTCGTCGATCACTGCATCGAGCGGCTGCTGAAGGGCGACCTCGACGCCTCCACCGCCTCAATGGCGAAGTACTGGGTCACCGACACGCAATGCGAGGTGATCGACGAGTGCCTGCAGCTGCACGGCGGCTGGGGCTACATGAACGAGATGGAGATCGGCCGCATGTACCGCGACGCGCGCGTGCAGCGCATCTACGGCGGCGCGAACGAGATCATGAAGGTCCTGATCGCGAGGACACTGTAGAATGAGCATGCAGGCGTCCGGCTACTACAAACTCCAGGCGCGCGTTTCCGAACTGCGCGCCGAAATCGAC
Organism: Hyphomonadaceae bacterium; assembly: GCA_031414315.1. Classification (GTDB taxonomy): domain Bacteria; phylum Pseudomonadota; class Alphaproteobacteria; order Caulobacterales; family Aquidulcibacteraceae; genus VFBF01. The sequence goes on from JANNVF010000002.1 coordinate 2,479, forward strand.
GACATCAGGAAGGACGGACGCAAGCTGCGTAAGCTCGGCCTCGATATCACGCGGCTTGAAGCTGCCGTCGTCGGTCTTGAAGCCAATGCGCGCGAACTGTCCGACGTGGTGCGCACGTCCGAGTCCGAGGTCATGAGCCTCATTCGCGCGTCGCGGGGAGACGAGGGCTAACGACATGGCCACCTACACCGCCACCGTGACCTGGGCCCGCGACGGCGCCGTCTTCACCGACCGCAAGTATTCGCGCGCGCATACCGTGTCGTTCGACGGCGGCGTGTCGATCGCGGGGTCGTCGTCGCCGAGCGTGGTGAAGCTGCCGCTCTCGCGCGAGGACGCGGCCGATCCGGAAGAGATGCTCGTGGCCTCGCTCTCCATGTGCCACATGCTATTCTTCCTCGATTTCGCGAGCCGCGCCGGCTTCGTGCTCGACAGCTACGAGGATGCCGCCGAAGGCGTTTTGGGCAAGGACGACCGTGGGCGCATGGCGGTAACGTCGGTGACGCTCAACCCCGCGCTGGCGTGGAGCGGAGACAAGCAGCCGACGCAAGCCGACATCGCCGATCTGCATCACAAATCCCATGAAGCCTGCTTCATCGCCAATTCGTTCCGCGGCGATGTGCACATCGCGGGCGTGTCATGATCGATCACGCTTCGCTCCCCGTATCCGATCTGGCGAAGAGCGCAGCGTTCTATGAGGCGCTGCTGGCGCCGCTCGGCTACGTGAAGATGGTGGAGCGGCCACAGACGGTCGGCTTCGGCAAGCGCTTCCCGGAACTCTGGCTGAACGAGCGCAAGGGGTTGGCGCCTGTCTCCGATGGCATGCACTTGTGTTTGCGCGCGAAAGGCGAGGATGCTGTCAACGCGTTCCACGCGGCCGCCCTTGCCAATGGTGGCCGCGACGATGGCGCGCCGGGTCCGCGCCAGGCGGCGTTGACCACGTACTACGCCGCATTCATTCGCGATCCCGATGGCAACAAGCTGGAAGCCGCGAGCTTTCCGGGCGCGCCGTCATGACGCGATTTAAATTTGCCGCGTTCCAGCCGGCCCGGTTGGAACGACAGCGGAAGGTAGGCGCGCGCTTTGATGCCGCGCCAGGGACGCCTCCGGTCCCACGCAGGGCGATGAAATTGAGTGGAGTAAGACCATGACCGACGCTTACATTTTCGACGCCGTCCGCACCCCGCGTGGCAAGGGCAAATCGACCGGCAAGCTGCACGAGCAGACCGCGCTCGCGCTCGGCACGCAGGTGTTGCAGGCGCTGCGCGACCGCAACAACCTCGATACCTCCAAGGTCGACGACGTGGTGTTCGGCTGCGTCTCGCCGGTGGGCGAGCAGGGCGGCGACATCACCCGCATCGCGGTGATCAACGCCGGGTACGACGAACGCGTCGCCGGCGTGCAGATCGACCGCTTCTGCGCATCGGGCCTCGAAGCCTGCAACATGGCCGCGGCGAAGGTGAAGTCCGGCGAGGCGATGATGGCCATCGGCGGCGGCGTGGAAAGCATGTCGCGCGTGCCGATGGGCGCCGCCGGCGGCTCGTGGGCGACCGACCCGTCGATCGCGATGAAATCCTATTTCACGCCGCAAGGCGTGTCGGCCGATCTCATCGCCACCAAGTACGGCTTCTCGCGCTCGGACGTGGACGCCTACGCGGTGGAATCCCAGCAACGCGCCGCAAAGGCGTGGAAGGAGGGCCGGTTCAAGAAGTCCATCGTGCCGGTGAAGGACCAGCTCGGCCTCACGCTGCTCGACCATGACGAACACATGCGCCCTGACACCACGATGCAGTCGCTCGGCGCGCTCGAAGCGTCCTTCATCATGCAGGGCGAGCAGATGCCGGGCTTCGACGAGGTCATCAAGCAGCGCTACCCTGAGGTGGAGTTCGTCGATCACGTGCACCACGCGGGCAATTCCTCGGGCATTGTCGATGGCGCCTCAGCGGTGCTGATCGGCACGAAGGAAATGGGCAAGGCGCTGGGCCTGAAGCCCCGCGCGAAAATTCTCGGCGGCGCGTCGATCGGTTCGGAGCCGGCGATCATGCTGACGGGGCCGGAGTTCGTCACCAACAAGCTGCTCTCGCGGCTGGGCATGACAACGAAGGACATCGACCTCTGGGAACTGAACGAGGCGTTCGCGTCGGTCGTGCTGCGCTGGATGCAGGCGCTCGAACTCGATCACGCCAAGGTCAACGTCAACGGCGGCGCCATCGCCATGGGTCACCCGCTCGGCGCCACCGGCGGCATGATCCTCGGCACCATGCTCGACGAGCTGGAACGCGCCGACAAGGAACGCGCGCTGATCACGCTGTGCGTCGGCGCCGGCATGGGCACCGCAACGGTGATCGAGCGGGTTTGATGTAAATGGTGCATTGCGCGCTCTGCGCTCCATGCACTCTACGCAAGTGAGGTAGGAAAAATGGAAAACTTCAAGGTCGAAGTGGACGGCGACGGCATCCTGGTCGCGACGTTCGACGTGCCGGGCCGTTCGATGAACACGATCACCGCCGGCGTTATGAAAGAGCTTCCGGAGATCGTGGAGCGCATCAAGACGGACTCCGCGATCAAGGGCGCTGTGCTGACGTCCGGCAAGGCGAGCGGCTTCTGCGCCGGCGCCGATCTCGGCGAGATGGATTCGCGCGCGGCCGCGCAAGACACGCGCAGCGCCGAAGAACGCCTCCAGGCCGCCTTCGACGGCTCGTTCGGGATGAACAAGATGCTGCGAAGCATGGAAACCTGCGGCAAGCCGATCGCGTGCGCGCTCGAGGGTCTCGCGCTCGGCGGCGGTCTGGAGATCGCGCTCGCGTGCCACTACCGCGTCGCGGCGGACAATCCGAAAAGCCAGTTTGGGTTGCCAGAATCGAAGGTTGGCCTGCTGCCCGGCGCCGGCGGCACCCAGCGCCTGCCGCGCCTGATCGGTGTGCAGAACGCCGCGATGATGATTTTGCAAGGCGAGTCCAAGAAGCCGGCCGAGGCGAAGGCGCTCAACATCGTCCACGAACTGGTCGATCCGGGCGATACGCTGCGCGCGTGCAAGAAATGGCTGAAGGGCTCGCCCAAGGCGGTGCAGCCGTGGGACGAGAAGGGCTACCGCGTCAAGGACGGGCCGTACTCGCCGGGCGGCGCCATGGCGTTCGTCGGCGGCAACGCGGTGCTGATGAAGCAGAGCTACGGCAACTATCCCGCGCAAAAGCACATCATGAGCTGCCTCTACGAAGGCCTGCAGGTGCCGATGGACGCCGCACTCCGCATCGAGACGCGGTATTTCGTCAAGACGCTGCAGACACCGCAGGCGCGCGCGATGATCCGCTCGCTGTTCCTGTCGATGCAGGAACTGTCGAAGGGGGCCAACCGGCCGCAGGGCGTGGCGAAATACGAAATCAAGAAGGTCGCCGTCATCGGCGCCGGCTTCATGGGTGCGGGGGTTTCGTATGTGCAGGCAATGGCCGGCGTCGAAACCGTGCTGATCGACACCACCATGGAAGCGGCGGAGAAGGGCAAGGCCTATTCGAAAAAGCTGCTCGACAAGCGCGTGTCGCGCGGACAGATGACGCAGGACAAGGCCGACGCCGTCCTCGCGCTGATCAAGCCGACCACATCGTACGATGACGTGAATGGCGCCGACTTCGTCGTCGAAGCCGTGTTCGAAAATCGCGAGATCAAGGCGGACGTGACGAAGAAGGCCGAAGCGCAACTGGCGCCCAACGCCGTGTTCGGCTCCAACACCTCGACGCTGCCGATCACCGGCCTTGCGGAAGCGAGCGAGCGCCCGAAGAACTTCATCGGCGTCCACTTCTTCTCGCCGGTCGACAAGATGGGCCTCGTCGAACTCATCCTCGGCAAGGAGACCTCCGAAGAGACGCTCGCCAAGGCGATTGACTATGTGCTGAAGATCAAGAAGACGCCGATCGTGGTGAACGACAGCCGTGGCTTCTACACCTCGCGCGTGGTCGGCACGTTCATCGGCGAGGGCCTCGCCATGCTATCGGAAGGCATCAAGCCGGCGATCATCGAGAACATCTCCAAACAGGCCGGCATGCCGGTGGGGCCGCTGTCGCTCAATGATGAAGTCGCCATCGACCTGTCTTGGAAAATCCGCGAACAGACGAAGAAAGATCTCGGCGCCAAATACAAGCCGACGCCGGTCGATCCGATCATCGAGCAGATGGTGGTCAAGCTGCAGCGCTTCGGCCGCAAGAACGGCAAGGGCTTCTACGACTATCCCGCCGACGGCAAGAAGAAGCTCTGGCCCGGCATCACCGACATCGTCGCCACGAAGATCGCCGAGTGTCCGCCCGATCTGAAGGCCGAACTCATCAGGCGCATCCTCTACGTGCAGGCGCTGGAAACCGCGCGCTGCTTTGAGGAAGGCGTGCTGATGACCGCGCGCGACGCCGACATCGGCTCCATCCTCGGCTGGGGCTTTGCGCCCTACACCGGCGGCACGGCGAGCCTGATCGACGGCATCGGCGTCAAGAAGTTCGTCGAGCAATGCGACGCCCTGGCCGACACCTACGGCGAACGCTTCAAGCCGAACGCGTTGCTGCGCGAAATGGCGGCCAACGGCGAGACGTTCTACTCGCGCTTCGGCGGCGATAAGGCCAAACAGGCGGCGTAGTTGCTTTCCTCCCCCGCTTGCGGGGGAGGTGGCTGGCGCGGAGCGCGCCAGACGGAGGGGGCGGCGCAGGCCCCTTCGACCCGTCTTCGCCGGCCCACTTCCCCGCGCGCTGGGGAAGAAAGCGAAGCGCTTGCGATGGATCGGCGGCAGCGCTTCAATGCGCCCATGAACACGCACATCCTCGCCATCGACCAGGGGACCACCTCGACGCGCGCCATCGCGTTCGATCTCGGCTTTGCGCCGAAGGCGGTCGCGCAGATCGAGCTGACCCAGCATTTTCCGCAACCGGGCTGGGTGGAGCACGACGGCGAGGAAATCTGGGCGGCGACGCTGCAGGTCTGCCGCGAAGCGATCGACAAGGTGGGCGGGCCGCAGGCGATCGCGTGCATCGGAATTACCAACCAGCGCGAGACGACGCTGGTGTGGGAGCGCGCCAGCGGCGCGCCCATTCACAAGGCCATCGTCTGGCAGGACCGGCGCACGGCGGACGCGTGCGCACGGCTGAAGGCGGAAGGCCATGAAGCCCGCGTGCAGGCCGAAACCGGCCTGCTGCTCGATCCATATTTCTCCGGCACCAAGATCGCTGCAATCCTCGACGCGACGGGTCGGCGCGCCGACACCGAAAAGCTCGCCTTCGGCACCGTGGATTCGTTCCTGCTGTGGCGGCTCACCGGCGGGCGCGTGCACGCCACCGACGCGACCAATGCCTCGCGCACGTTGTTGTTCGGCCTGAAGCCGCCGGGCTGGCGCGACGACCTCGCGGCGCTGCTGAACGTGCCGACATCGATGCTGCCGACCGTTTGCCCCAGCGCTGGCGCGTTCGGCGAAACCGATCCGGCGCTGTTCGGCCGCGCCATTCCGATCACCGGTATTGCGGGTGACCAGCAGGCGGCGCTTGTCGGCCATGGGTGCCTTTCGCCAGGCATGGCGAAGGCGACCTACGGCACAGGCTGCTTCCTCGTGATGAACGCCGGCGCCAGTCCGCCTGTCTCGCACAGTCGGCTGCTCGCCACCGTCGGCTATCAGTTGGATGGGCAGACGACCTACGCGCTCGAAGGCTCGATCTTTTCTGCGGGTGCGACGATACAGTGGCTGCGCGACGGGCTGAAATTGATCACCGCATCGCGCGAGTCGGAGGCGATGGCGGCGGCGCTGTCCGACAACGG
>JANNVF010000003.1:0-3415 GCA_031414315.1 Hyphomonadaceae bacterium
TAAACAACCTGTTTTGCGGCTGGTGTTAACCCCAATCTAAGGCCGCGCGCCCGGGCGACGGGGCCGCGCGCAACAACCGTGGCCTATGACCAGTACCTCGGTGCGCCGTAGTAATCGTAGGCTGTGTCGCGAAGCGCCTTGCCATCGCCGCGTGTCAAAACATCAATGCTGTCTGACGGCGCTGCCTTGATCTGGTCTTTGGTCATGTTCAGAACATAGCAGTTCTCGGATTCGTCGAAGTCGAGGCTCGACCAGGGCACGGGATGAAACTTTTCCCCGACGCCCATCATGCCGCCAAAACCGACGACCGCGAACATGATGTTGTTCGATGTCTTGTCGAGAACGATGTCTTCTACTTTTCCGATCTTTTCTCCCGAGACCTTCACACCGGTCCCGATGACTGTCTTCGCCCGAATAGCGCTTGTATGGCCAGATTGCGTCGGCATCTCGCGTCTCTCCTTTGCGTGGTGGGTTAAGGTTTAACGCCTTCCACGCGAACTGGTTCCGCAGCGCAACAGTCGGCGCCTGTCTTGCCTTGATCGCTCGCTGACGCAGCCGACCCCATCGAGAAATGTCAGACAATTGGCAGGCTAGAGCGGGAGAATGTTCCGCTCGCGAGAGTAGGCGAGGTACCCGACATTCGCGCCCGCGCGGAGACCAACGCCCGCGCGCATCGGCACGAGAGTTATGTTGTCGGCGCGCTGGTAGTTCACGCCAACGCCGCCGACAAGATACGCGCTGCCTTCAACGCCGGGGAAGCGTTGATAGATTGTGTCGCTGTTTGAGAGGCCATAGACCAGCGTGAATACCTTCGAGGCGTTGGCGCCGGAGTCGAAGCCGACTGATGGACCTTGCCAGAAAACCTTTCTGTTCTGGCCATTCTTCAACTGCAGGTTTCCTTCGCCGTAGCGGACGCCGATGCCGATAGCGGCCGAGATTTCTTCGCCGCGAATGTAACCGGTGGGGCGTCCGTTCTCGCGGAACACCCGCTCGACCAGTTCGCCAGCCGCCTCGGCGGCAATCCCGAAGAATTCGGAGACGGCGGCGACGATCTCGCCCTGTTCGTAGGTGTCACTGGCCTGCGCCCGGCTACTGGTCGGCTGCGTGGAGTCTGCCTTTGCCGACGGGCTTGGCGCGCAGCCCGCAGCGATCACGAAAGCTGCGCCGAGCATCAGCGAGCGCGCTTTGCGGGACGTGAAGGTGAGCATCTTGGCGTTGCCTCCTCTTGAATGCGCCGCAACAACGTCGAGTAGCAGACCCAGGTTCCCGCCCTTACGCCGGCAGCTTGACCGGGGGTTCGGCATAGGACGCTGACGCGGTGATCACCTCGTCGGGCGCCCGCAGCATCTGCTGATAGGCGTCCTTCGGAAACGCCATGTGCGGCTTTGCAGGGTCGTAGGGCGGTTGCGCGACAGGGGTCGGGCCGTTGTAGGGGGCCGGCGCCTTGAAGCGCACGGCTTCGTCCGGCGTGATGCCGGCGCGGGCGAGCACATCGGGGTCGATCCAGCGGGCGGCGTCGATCGTCTCGTTCGAGGTGGCGACTTCAAGCGTCAACTGATCCGGCCCAGCGAAGTAGATCGAGCGGCACATGCCATGATCGATCGGGCCGATCACGTTGACGCCATGGCTGCGGATGCGGTCGCGCATCGCCAGGAGGTCGGCGTCGCTGTCGGACCGGAAGGCGAGGTGCTGCAGCGTGCCGGGCGCGCTGGGTAACGCGCCGCTGCCGGAATGCGTGCGCCCGAGCTCGATCGGGATCTTGTCGGTGTCCGGCAGCTGGACGATGGAGAAATAGCTGTGATCGTTCATCCGCAGGAACGCGTGAAGGCCGCCGGGCACGCCGTGCATGTCAAACAGCGCCACCAGCGGGAAGCCCATGACATCCGAGAAGAAGGCGATGTGCTTCTTGATGTCGCCGGCCATGAACGCGAGGTGGTGAACCCCTGTGGGCTGGTGAGCCATGCTGTCTCTCCTTGAACCGGCTTCGTTGACTTCGGCGCCCGGATTTCTGACGATCAGACCAGCAAAGCCGCCAGGCGGCAATATCCATGCGCCCAGCGCGGGGCGCCGTTGGGTCAGGGGGACGCTGTGGCGGTTGTTCGCGAACCTTACGGCTATGTGCATGCCGACCGGAGCAGGCTGAAGGAAGTCTACGGCGGGCCGTCCGGGCAGGTGTTCGTGGAGTGCATGCGCATCCGGCCTGAAACCGGCAGCGCGAAAACCGTCATCCTCTTCAGCCATCCGATCGGCGGCGGCTCGTTCCTGCCGCTGGTGTCGGCGCTCGCGCACGCGGGCGCGCACGTCATCTATTGCAACACGCGGTATCGGGGGAATGATACTGCGCTTATCCTCGAAAAGTGCGCGCTGGATCTCGGCGCGTGCATTGCCGACCTCAAGAAGCGGTTCGGCTACGAGAAGGTTGTCCTCGGCGGATGGTCGGGCGGCGGGTCGCTGTCCCTGTTCTACCAGGACCAGGCCGTGCGCCCGACGATCACGGAGACGCCGGCGGGCGACAGTGTCGATCTGGTCGGCGCCGGACTACAGCCCGCAGACGCGATCATGCTGCTGGCCGCGCACGTCAGTCGTTCGGTGACGATGACGGAGTGGCTCGATCCCTCGATCACGGACGAAGATCGCCCGTTCGACCGTGATCCTGGCCTCAACATCTACGATGAGCGCTGTCCGGACAAACCGCCGTACAGCGCAGCGTTTGTCGCGCGGTTCCGGCAGGCGCAGATCGACCGCAACCGGCGGATCACAGCGCGGGTGAAACGCACTCTGGCGGACCTGCAGGCGAGCGGTGATCCGGATATGGAGCGTCCCTTCGTCGTCCACGGCACCATGTGCGATGTCCGCTGGACCGACCCGACGCAGGACCCTTCGGATCGGCGCCCCCACACCTGCTATCTGGGCGAGCCGCGCATCGCCAACGATGGCCCGGTAGGTCTGGGCCGGTTCACGACGCTGCGCTCATGGCTGTCGCAATGGAGCTACGACGAGAGCCGCGCCAATGGCGTGCTGAACGCCGCCAACGTCTCGTGCCCCGCGCTCGTCATCAACAACACCGCCGATCTCGCGTGCACGCCGAGCCATGCTCAGCGTCTGTTCAGCGCGCTGGCGTCGAGAGACAAACGCCATGTCGATATCAAGGACGCCGACCACTACTACATCGAACGGTCCGATCTGTTGCCGCAGGCGGTAGCGGTGGTGCAGGGGTGGCTGCGCGATCACGAGTTCTGAGGATCACTTGCCGTTCTTGTCGGGGAGCCTTCGCAGATGATCGCGATGAGGCGTCGACGCAGGGTATCGTCGCCCTTCAGCGCTTTTGGCAGTTCCATGTCGCAGGTTCCCGTCGCAACGAGAAGGTAGGCGCGCGCTATGGCGTCTCCGGGCGAATAGCCCATGTCTTCCAGGC
>JANNVF010000004.1:0-2300 GCA_031414315.1 Hyphomonadaceae bacterium
CGCCTAGCGCGGCGGTCGCCGCGCCTTGCGTCGGCGCCGGCATGTAAGGGTTCACGTCGAGCATCGGAATCGCCAGTGCGCCGTTAAGCGTGAGGCGTCCGTTCTCGGCGATGTGCACCGTCACGTCGCCGGTCGCGCCGATGGCGTCCATGCGGTAGACGCCGCGCGAAAACGCGACATCCGGCAATAGAGCGTTCACGTCGGCCTTCACCTCGAACGCCGCGAAGTTGGGGCCGGCAGGCAGGGGAGAGCCAAGCCAGTCCAGCAGCTTGCGGACGCTCGCGCCGCTGGTTTCAAGTTTTCCGGTCACTGCGCCCGTGGCGGTGTTCACCGCGCCGTCGAGCTTCGCCCTCAGCGACGCGGCATCGAGGGTGAAAGCAAGCGGCGACGTTCCCTGCTCAAGTAGTGCACGCGGCGCGCCGATGCTTGCATCAAGCGCAAGTTTCTCGGCGCGATAGACGCACGCGCCTTTCAGCGCGGCCGGCCTGTCGAGCGAGTCGAGGGCGACGGTGGCGTCGATCGCGGAGACTTCCAGCGGCGGCGCGCCGCTGTCGTCGATGTAGGTCACCTTGCCATTGATGATGCGCATGTCCTCGATGCGCAGCGCCTTGAGCTTGGACGTCTCGGCCTGAGTGCCGGGCGTGGTCGTCGGAAACGTCCAGTTCGGCTCGCCCGACTTGCGCGCGACCAGCGTCAACGACGGCGTGTCGAGGATGAGTTTTTTCACTTCGATGTCGCCACGCAGCAGCGGCGCGGCGGATACCGCAAACACGATGTTGTTGGCCGTCAGGAATGGCGCGCCCGCGAAGCCCTCCGGATTGGAGAGTTCGACACCCGCCGCAGAGATGCCGAGCGCAGGCCAGAAAGTCATGCTGGTGTCACCAGCGATCGTCAGCGTGCGGCCGGTGGATACGTGCACCTGCTTCTTCAGTTCGGCGATCACCAGGTCCTTCGGGAAGAGCACCACGAACGAGGCCGCGAGCGCCGCCGCGATGATCACGACCGTGCCGATGACGAGTAGCGCCCGCTTCATGTCCGTTTCCAGCGAATGATCCAGCGCCGCGTATAGCCCACCGAAGCCTGCGCTGGGAATCTTCCGACACTGTCACAAAACGGGAACAGGCGCCGTCCTGCCGCGTTCTAGCCATGACCATTCCCCGAGGATTTTCATGGCTTTCGACGGTTTCGCCTCCAGCGCTTTCCACAACACGCCGGACCCGTACGCGCCCATCGTCCCGATCGAGGACGCCGGTTTTCCGGTCATGGCCGGCAGCGACATCGCGATGCATGACCGGGTCGCGCTGACCCTCGGCTACGGCGCGTTCGGCCTGTGCCTAGGCGCTGCCGCCGCGCTGGTGGTTGGTGGTTTGGAGCCGATGATCGTTGCGGCGCTCGCTGCCGTTCCCGCCATCGGCGCGGCCATGATCGGCCGCACCTGCCTGCGCGTGCTGCATTGGAGCGCGTTGCCGTTGATCGCGCTCATCGTCGGGGCTGCGGCCTGGGCCATCGCCAGCACCACGCTGCTGGATCGTCAGGCGGACTTCCTGCCAGCTCTCGGCATGTTCGCGCTCGCGCTGCCGCTGACCAGCATTGCCTGCTGTCGCGCATTCCCGGCGGCGTTCGCGGTTTCGATGCTCGGCATGGCGCTGGCCGCCCCGGTGGGCGCGGCAACGATGCTCTCGGTCTTCGGCTGAGCTTTACGCCTTGCCGGTGGAGCCAAATCCACCAGCGCCGCGCGCCGTGTCATCCAGCGTGTCTGTTTCAACCCATGACGCTTGCGTCACCGGCGCGATCACCATCTGCGCGATGCGCTCGCCGCGCTTGATGACAAACGGGGCGTCGCCGAGATTGATCAACAACACCTGCACCTCGCCGCGATAGTCCGCGTCGATCGTGCCCGGCGTGTTGAGGCAGGTGATGCCGTGCTTCAGCGCCAGCCCCGAGCGTGGCCGCACCTGCGCCTCGAACCCTGCGGGCAGCGCGACCGCCAGCCCTGTCGGCGCCAATGCGCGTGCGCCGGGCACGAGCGTCAACGGCGCATCTTCCGGCACGGCGGCGCGGAGATCCATGCCCGCCGACAGCGCGGTCTCGTAGGCGGGCAGGGGGAGGTCCGCATTGTGCGGCAGGCGGCGGACGGTGATGGCGACGGTCATGGCCGCTCCGTAGCGCGATTCTCAGGCGAGGAACCGCGCGGCCATCCGTTCCGCCACCGGCAGCACCTGTTCGCGGGTCCACAGGCCCATCTCGCGGGGGGAGTAGGGCGCGATCCAGTCGTCGAAGCGTTCGAGCGGTTCGGGGAA
>JANNVF010000005.1:0-15119 GCA_031414315.1 Hyphomonadaceae bacterium
GGATGCGCTGCCTGAACTCAATGCGCCAGGCCCCGCCTCGGTGAACTGGATGGGTCTGCATCTGCTGCCCGAGGGCTGGGCGTTCCTGCTGCTCGGCGCGCTGGCGCTGTGGGCGGTCGGCACGTGCTGGCGGCTGATGCGCGTGGAATTGCAGGCGCCGGCGAACCCGTTGTGGTTTCTGCTGTTCCTGCTCGTGCCCACCGCGCTCGCGGCCGGACGCATGGAGGCGTTGCTGCCCGGCCTGGCGATGGCCTACGCCATTGTGCACGGCCTTGTGCTGTTGACGTTGCTGCTGGAGCCGAAGGACTTCGTCTCCTGGCGCTCGCTGGTGTCGGAGCTGGGCAAGACCACGCGGGGCGTCGGCCGGTACTGGCCGGCGTCGCTCACCGGTCTCATCGTGGCGTTGGGTCTGGCCGGCGTCGTCGCGGTGGCGGCGACCATGACGGTGCACGGCGGCGCCAGCCAAGGCGGCCCCCTTGTCGGGTTTGCTGCGTTTGCGTTCTTGCTGCGCGAGACCGCGATCTTCGCGTTCTTCCATCTCGGCGCGCGGCAGCGACGGGGCGACTTCGCGGCGATCGTCACCATTGCACTGCTCTGCGTCGCCGGCCCCGCCATCCTCGGGGTACTTCAGCTTGAATCGCTGAGCGGCGCGTTCTTCGTGAAGATGGATGGCGACGCCAGCTCGCACCTGCTGTCGATCGCGGCAGGTCTTGTGCAGGCGGCGGTGTTCGGTGTCGCGGCGCAGGGGCGGTGGCAAGCGCGGGAAAAACGCCTCGCCGTCGCCTAGCGGCTACGAACTAACCGAGCAGCTTCTGCAGATTTTCCAGCGTGTCGGCCTCTGCCGCCGGCTTGTCCCAGCGCAGCCGCCGCACGCGCGGAAACCGCATGGCGACGCCGGATTTGTGCCGCGTCGACCGCTGCAGCCCCTCGAACGCGATCTCCAGCACCAAGCCGAAATCCTTGCCAGCGTGCACCGCACGAACAGGACCGAAACGCTCGGTGGTGTTGTCGCGCACGAACTTGTCGATCTGCTTCAACTCCTCATCGGTGAACCCAAAGTAGGCCTTGCCGACGGGCACGAGATCATCGCCGTTCCAGACGCCGAAGGTGTAGTCCGAGTAGAACGAGCTGCGCTTGCCGTGGCCGCGCTGCGCGTACATCAGCACGCAGTCGACGAGGTGAGGATCGCGTTTCCACTTGAACCATGGGCCTTTCGGCCGGCCGGGCTCATAGACGGAATCCCACCGCTTGAGCATCAGCCCCTCGATCGCCGCTTCCGGCGGCGCCGCGCGCGCGGCGGTGAGGCCCTCCCACGTGTAGGCCGGCACCAGCGGCGAAAGATCGACGCGATCGCTGTCGAGCCGCGCAACAAAGCCTTCGAGGCGCTGGCGCCGTTCGAGGAATGGCTGCGCGCGCAGATCCTCGTCCCCATCCCGGAGTAGATCGTACGCGCGGATGAACGCGGGGAATTTCTCGATCAGCTTGCGATCGACGGTCTTGCGGTTCAGCCGCTGCTGCAGGTCGTTGAACGGCGCCACGCCGGTCTCGCCGCGCACCAGAAGTTCGCCATCTATGCACCCATCCACGTGCAGCGCGTCGATCAGATCAGGGAATGTGCCGGTGATGTCTTCGCCAGCGCGGCTGTAGAGGCGCTTTACTTCGCCGTCGCGGACGGCCTGCACGCGGATGCCGTCCCACTTCCACTCCGCCGCGTACTGCGCCGCATCGAGCTTTGCGATGTCAGTCTCGTCCAGTGGCTGCGCCAGCATCACCGGACGAAACGGCGCCGAGCCCCGGTGCGCCGGCTTCGGCGCGCGCCCGTCGATCCATGCGAACAGGTCTTCGTACGGCGGTTGCAGCCCATGCCACAGCTCGTCGATCTCGCCGACATCGACACCGCCCAGCTCCGCCAGCGCCTGCTTGGCCAGCCGCGCGCCGGCGCCGATGCGCAGACCGCCAGTGACCAGTTTCAGCAGCGCCCATCGTCCGCCCGGCTCCAGTGCGTCGAGCCAGCGGGCGATCATCGCGGGAACCTCGCTGCGTCCCGCGCCGCGCAGACCCTGCACGGCTTCCGACAATGTCGGCTCTCGATTTGGGCCTCGTTCAGCAGGCCACACCAGCGCGATGGTCTCAGCCAGGTCGCCCACGTAGTCGTAGGATAGCGCGAACAGCTCAGGGTCGATCCGCGCCTCGGCCAGCGCGCGCAGGGCGGCGGGCTTGGCGGCGTTGAACGTCAGCGTCCCGGCGATGGCGGCCAGCGCCCAGCCGCGATCGGGGTCGGGGGTGGTCGCGAAATGCGCCTTGAGCAGCGCCAGCTTGCCATTTCGGCTGGGCGTCAGGATCAGACGGTCGAGCAACTCCGCGAACGCGCGCATCTGGCCAATATGGGGCGCCGCGCCAGGATGGAAACGCGGTTTCCCTTCGCGGTGGCGGCGCGGTAGACCGGCGCCGATGGAGGGGTCGTGAGCGAACCGGACCAAAAGCGGCAGCCGCCAGGTCGCGGCCATGGCGGCGCCCGCGCGCTCGGCTGGCTGATCGGCACAGGTGTCATCATCGGCACCGCCGCGCTGGTGCTTATTGCCGTCACGACGTCTGGAACCCAGCAGGTGGCGGGGCTGGTGAAGCCTGCGCGGGTGTGCCCGCCGATGGTGTCGATCCCGGCGCGCGGGCTCGGCCAGCCCGTGGACGATGTGCTGGGCGTGCGCCCGGGCATGAACGCGCGCGACGTGGAGGAGACAGTGAAGTGCGTCTCCGAAGACTATGTGATCGAGCCGATCGACTACCGCAGCACCTCGACGAACGCCGGCCGCAAGACACGCCGTGCGCTGCGCATCAAGCGCGGGCAGGAGACGATGACTTTCGCGCTGTTCGGCGCGCCGGGTCAGGAGCAGGTGGCGGGCGCGTGGCGCGAAGCGTACTTCGATGTGGGCACCGGGCCGTCGCTCGCTGATGTGGAGCGCATGTTCGTGGCGCAGTATGGCGCCCCGCACGAAGCGCGCGACACGCCCGCCGGCCAGCGCATCCTGCAATGGACGTACGCGCCCGACGGTCGCGCGCTCCGGGTGCGCCCGCGCGATGGCGATATCGCCGGCGGCATCACCTACATGACCGCCGGCTTCACGGTGGCCGCCTGCGTGCGCAACGCCAAAACCGATCCGGCCATGCCGCCAGCGTGGGACGGCCGTTGCGGCCTGACGATCCAGGCCGAGATCGATCCGGTTCTGAGCGATCGCGCCCGCACCGCGCGCTGGCGTGTCGTGCTGCTCGATCAGGGCACGCTTGCACGACAGGCCGCGCCGTTCCGCGCGATGAATTCGCAGGCGGCGCCGTGATCGCGACATTGTTTCCGCATCGACCGGCGCGTTAGTCTGCGCGCATGCACACGCCGCTCTCCATCCCCCCGCTGCACACCGCCCGCCTTCTGCTTCGCGCGCCGGCGCTGTCGGATTTCGATGCGTGTCTGGCAATGTGGAGCCATCCCACCGTGACGCGCTTCATCAGCGGGCGCGCGTCTTCGGGGGAGGAAGTGTGGGCGCGACTGCTGCGCTATCTCGGCCACTGGGCGGTGTTCGGGTACGGGTTCTGGATCGTCGAGGACCGCGTCACGGGCGCGTTCTTGGGTGAGGTGGGCTTCGGCGATTTTCATCGCGAGCTGGAGCCGTCGTTCGGAGGCACGCCTGAAATGGGTTGGGTGCTGGCGCCCGCCGCACACGGGCGCGGCGTTGCGACTGAGGCCGTCAACGCCGCCCTTGCCTGGAGTGACGAACGATTTGCGCGCACCGGCTGCATCATCGCACCGGAAAACACGCCGTCGTTGCGCGTCGCCGAGAAGGTAGGTTTCCGCGAGACACTGCGCACGACCTACAAGGGCGAACCGACGGGAGTGTTCGAACGTTACGCGCCCACATCCTCGACGTAGAGCAGCGCGCGGCCACTGGCGATGAGGTCGCCATGCGCGTCGCGGCATGTGGTTTCCAGATCGACGAGATGCTTTTCCGGCCGCAGCCGCGTGACCTCCACCCGCGCGGTCAGTGGCGCGCCAAGCGGGGCGGGCGCATGGAACGTCAGCGTCTGCTTCAGGTAGTTCGCGCCCGGCCCGGGCAGGGTGACGCCGAGCAGTTTGGAGAACAGCGCGCCGATCAGCGGCTCAGGCACGAACGCGCTAACCGCCGCGCCGCCGAGCGTGACGTAGGCGTCGACCTCCGCGCGATGGAACGCGCGCGACAGTTCGGCGCGATCACCCGGCTTCATGACGCAAAGATCCCCGTGGCGTCGCAGGTGACGACACCATCGGCGATGCGCTCGGCGCACATCACCACCACCGTGCCGACGCTCCCGCGCGCGGTGACGGTGGCGGAAAAGCGCATCGGCTCGTCGGCGAACGTGGGCGCGGGGTACATCGCGGTCTGCTCGATCAGACGCGCGCCAGCGACCAGGTTGTCGGCCAGACCGCGCAGGATTGTCAGCAGAAAAACACCATGGGCGACGGTGCGGCCAAAACGGGTGCGCGCGGAAAACGCGGGCGAGACGTGGATTGGATTGTCGTCGCCGGACAGCGCGGCGAACTGGTCGAACTCGGCCTGCGTCAGCGTGCGTTCGATGGTCACCGTGTCGGTCACGGCGCGGTCTCCCGCAACATGTGCTTGCGCACCTTGCCGGCGGCGGTGCGGGGAAACTCGGGGACGACGATGAAGCGCTGGGGGATCTTGTACGCTGCCAGTCTGTTGCGCAGGAACGCTGCGACCTCGGCGTCCGCCGGCGCATCATGGCCCGCGCGCAGCATGAGATAAGCTTCGCCGGTTTCGCCCCAGCGCTCGTCGGGGACGCCGATCACGGCGGCCTCCAGCACGTCTGGGTGTTCGGCGAGCACGTTCTCCACCTCGGCGGGATACACATTGGAGCCGCCGGAAATGTACATGTCCTTGGAGCGGCCGACGACGAAGTAGTCGCCTTCTTCGTCGCAGCGCGCGACGTCGCCGCTGCGCAACCAGACTCCGTCGAGAAACGCCGCAGCAGTTTCCGCAGGCTTGTTCCAGTAACCGGGCGTGATCGCGGGGCCGGCAAACAGCAGCTCGCCGGTGTCGCCGGGTTTCACGTCGGCGCCACTGGCGTCGACGATGCGCACGGCGGTGAGAATCTGCGGACGCCCCACCGTGCCGATCTTGTCCCACGCGCGCTCTGGCGTGGCGAGAAACGCGGTGGGACCCGTCTCAGTCATCCCCATGCCGTTGCAGACGCGCACGTTCTTGGCCTTGAACGTCTCTACCAGCACGTCCGGCAGCGGCGCGCCGCCGCAGCCCCAGCTCCGCACACCAGAGAGATCGGCGGTTTCAAACAGCCGATGCAGCGCGAGTTGCTGATAAACGGCGGGCACCGCGAAGATCACGTCGAGCTTGCGGCTGGCCAGCACGTCCAGCATCACGCCCGCGTCGAACGCCGGCGCGATCAGCACCCGTCCGCCGGCGACGAACACCGGCAGCGTGTGCAGGTTGATGCCGGCGGTGTGATAGAGTGGCAGGAAATTGAACGTGACGTCGTCGCCGCGCAGATCAATTGCCTGGCGGATATTGACGTAGTTGGCCATCGCCATGCGGTACGTCTGGATCACGCCCTTCGGTGCGCCGGTCGTGCCCGACGTGTAGATCAGGTACCAGCACTCGTCCGATGGCCAGCACGCGCGATGATCGAGTGGCGCAGCGGTGGCGACGCGCGTCTCGTAGTCGTCGTCGAAGCCGATGCGGCGGGGAAGATCCAGCGCGCGCGCGGACTCTTCGTCCTCGCGCCCATGGAAAATCAGCTTCGGCGCACTATCTGCGACAAGTCCGTTCAGCTCCGCCGGTGGCGCACGCCACGAGAACGGAACCATGATCGCGCCAAGCTTGGCGCACGCGAACAGCACCTCAAAGAACGCGATGCGGTTGCGGCACAATACGGCGACACGATCGCCGGGCGCGACGCGTTCTTCGACAAGGAGGGACGCCACCCGGGACGCGCGATCGTTGAACTGCGCATAGGTGATGGTGGCGCCAGTGACGAGGTCTTCCATCGCTACGTGATCGGGGGCGATCCCGGCGCGCTTGGCGGCGATGTCGAAGACGACGTCTCTCATCTCGGCTTCTCCGGCCTTGTTTTATTAGGAGACAGGCCGCGCTCCAGCAGGTCGGCGGCGACATCGGCGATGCCCGCAGCGTCCTCCGCTTCGCTCCACACACCGTAGCGCATGCCGAGGAACACGCTCATGCCGAGCATAGCCCAGGTGCGCTTCTCGTGGTCGCCGTCACGGATCTCGCCTTTCTGGGCGGCGAGCTTGAGGTTGCGGCCATACGAGTCCGCCCAGGTGTCGTAGTAGGCGCGGTAGGCGTCCGCCGCAACGAACTGGGATTCCATGACGATGCGGTAGAGATCCTTGTGCGCGCGCACGAACTCGATGAATGCCGCGATCCCGAGACGCTCGGCGGTGAGGCGGTCCGGCGCGTGGGTCACCCGCTCGGCGATCCAGGCGCGGGTCATGTGGCCCATGTCAGCGACAAGCGCCCGGAAGATCGCCTCCTTGCTGTCGAAGTAGACGTAGAACGACCCGATCGAGACCCCGGCCCGGCCCGTGAGCCCGGCGATGGATGCGTCGTGGAAGCCCCGCTCCCCGAACTCCAGCGCCGCAGCGTCCAGCAATTTGCGCATGGTCCGCCGGCCGCGCTCGGTTTTGGGGGCTTTGCCGTTGGCAGGTGCAGGAAGGGCGTCCTCATCCTCACCTTCGGCCAAAGTTGAATCTTGACTCATGTTTCAATTAACCCCCATGTGCGTCCCATAGACAAGACAAAAACGGTCGGGGCGCAACGCCATCGTCCGAGAGGGGAAAAGCCGGGAGGATGCCGCAGCTCGCACCGCAGCGCCGCGCGCTCATGGCGTACGCGGATGTCGGGACCGGGGTGGGTGACGCCCCGCCGGTCCTGCTGGTGCACGGCTGGGCGGCGAACGGCGGCTTTTTCGCCCCGCAACTGGGCGCGCTGGCCGCCCGGCACCGAGTGATCGCCCCTGACCTCGCCGGACACGGCGCTTCCCGATCCGGGTTTATCGCCTCGACCATCGCCGGCATGGCCGACGACCTGGCTGAACTGATGGATGACCTTGGCCTGAAGAACGTCCTCGCCGTCGGCTGGTCCATGGGTGCGAGCGTGCTCTGGGAGCTGCTTGGACGTGGCGGCGACAGCCCGATCACCGGGCTGGTCACCGTCGACATGACGCCGCGCATTCTCAACGACGACACCTGGCGGCTCGGCCTCTCGGATGGCTTCGATACGGCGACGTCCGTCAGCACTGTCGCCAGCATGCGCGCCGACTGGCCGCAATTTTCGGCGCGCGTGGCCGGCAATGTGTTCGGCCCTGACGGCGCCCCGGAGCCGCTGATCCGCTTCGCCCGCGCCGCGTTCGCCGACAACGACCCCGACGTGATGGCGCAGGCCTGGACATCGATGACCGCGTTCGATGCGCGCCCGCTCGTGCAGGCCATCAAGACGCCGACGCTCGTCACCTACGGCGCGCGCAGCAAGCTCTATGCGCCGGGCGTCAGCGCCTGGCTCGCCGATAACGCGCCCAACGCCACGCGCATCGCGTTCCAGCGATCCGGTCACGCGCCGCATCTCGAGGAACCGGAGCGTTTCAACAACGTGCTTTCGGAATTCGCCACGATCCTGTCGGGCCAGGACGCACGGCGAGACATCAAACAGCTCGGTCGCGACGCCGCGACACGCTCATGAGGGGAGACCACCAATGAAAAAGATCCAGACATCCAAATTCGCCCTGTTGCTCGGCGCACTGGCGGTGACGCCGTTCGCCGCCGTAGCGCCCGCGCTCGCGCAGGACTCACCGGCGGCGGAAGCGAACAACGATGACGAGATCGTCGTCACCGCGCGCCGTCGTGCGGAATCGCTGCAGGACGTGCCGCTGGCCGTCACCGCGATCACCGCCGCCCAGCTGGAGGCGACGGGCGCTGCCGACATCACCGCGCTCAACCGCGCTACGCCGAACGTGACCATCGAAGTCTCACGCGGCACCAACTCTACGCTGACCGCCTTCATCCGCGGCATCGGTCAGCAGGATCCGGTGTGGGGCTTTGAGCCGGGCGTCGGCCTCTACATCGACGACGTGTATATCGCGCGCCCGCAAGGCTCGATCGTCGACATCTTCGACATCGAGCGGCTGGAAGTGCTGCGTGGTCCGCAAGGCACGCTCTATGGCCGCAACACCATTGGCGGCGCGATCAAGTATGTGACCAAGCGGATCGACGGCGAGGAGCCGCACGGCGCCATGCGCGTCAATCTCGGCGGCTACAATCAGCAGGACCTGATTCTGTCAGGTTCGTCGCCGATCTCCGACCATCTTGCGGTCGGTGGCGCGTTCGCGACCTACAGCCGCGATGGTTATGGTCACAACCTCACCACGGGCGCCGACCACTACAACAAGGAAGTCTACGCGGGCCGGCTCACGGTTGAGTGGACGCCGACAGACGATCT
Organism: Hyphomonadaceae bacterium; assembly: GCA_031414315.1. GTDB lineage: Bacteria > Pseudomonadota > Alphaproteobacteria > Caulobacterales > Aquidulcibacteraceae > VFBF01. The sequence continues at coordinate 8,511 of JANNVF010000005.1, forward strand.
CTTCTTCCGTGTCGCCGCCGATCACACCACCGACGACTCCAATGCCAAGCACGGCCATCGCGAACTCCCGAGCCGCAACGGCCTGCTTCCCGTGACGGCCGACGTGTACGACACCCGCGCCGGCGCCGGTGATGACAACTCCGTCGAAACGGATGGTGTCTCGCTGCAAGGGGAATGGACGGTCAACGACGCGCTCACGCTCAAGTCGATCTCGTCCCTGCGTCGCGGCGAAACCCACACGCCGATCGATTTTGACGGCCTGCCGCAGCGGGATCTGGATGTGCCCGCCTACTACAAGGACAACCAGTTCACGCAGGAATTGCAGGCGCAGATCGATATCGGAAACCTGACCGGCGTCGCAGGCCTCTACTACCTGAATGGCTCTGCGGCCGGCGCGTTCGACACTGTGCTTGGCAATCTCGGTCCGCTGACCGTGTTCACCTACGGCAAGGTGCTCACCCACAGCATCTCGGCGTTCGGCGACTTCACCTACAAGCTCACCGACCAGTGGAGTGTGTCGGTCGGCGGCCGCTACACCGAGGATGAGAAGATTGGTCGCGTGTTCCGTCAGAACTATCTGGCGCTCGGGTCGCCCGGCGTTACCGGAACCCAGGCCCCGCCGCTGGGTGCGCCGGCAACGAACTTCGTTTCCACCCGCACGGACACGAAATTCTCACCACGCTTCTCGGTCAGTTTCGAGCCGACCGACAACCTGACGCTCTATGGAGCGTACTCGCAGGGCTTTAAGTCAGGCGGTTTCGACCCGCGCGCCAACTTCGCGGCCACATCCGTGGCGCTGCAGCCGCGCATTCTGCAGGGCTTTGGTCCGGAAACGGTGGACAGCTTCGAGGTGGGGGCCAAAGGCGCCTTCTTCGATCGGCGCCTGCTGCTCAACGCGGCGGTGTTCTACGCCGACTACAAGGACCAACAGGTCACGGTGCAGTCTGGCGCCGACACCAACAATGACGGCATCAATGACACGTTCGTGTCGTCGGTGTTCAACGCGGGATCGTCGGAATACACCGGCGTCGAACTTGAAGGGTCGCTCGCGCTCACCGACAGTTTGTCGACGAAGTTCGCGATCGGCTACATCGACGCCAAGATCAACGAGGTGATCAACGCCGGTGTGAACATCCAGACCGATGCCAGCCGGATCAACGACTTCGTGCCGCAGAACACGCCGGAACTCACCGGCTCACTCGCGCTGGTCTATTCGTCGGACCTGCCGAACGACAACGGACACCTGACCGTCACGGGCACTGGCTCCTACCGCGACGACTATTTCATCTTCAACACGCTCTTCAATCGTGGCTTCGTGCCCACCGCAGCCTTCCCGGGCGGTGGGCCGTCGCTCGACGCGGCACAGACCACGCTGTTCGATCTGAGTGCGGTGTGGACGTCGCAGAACGATCGCTGGAGCCTCGGCCTGCACGGCAAGAACTTGTCGGACGAACGCTATCGCGTCGCGCTCTACAACTTCGTGTCGCCGAGCCAGCTTGGCGTCGACGGCTCCTACTCCGCGTTCTACGGCCCGCCGCGGCAGGTCACGGCGACGCTGGAGGTGCGTTTCTAGAATCCGTTTCGCCGGTCGGAGCGGTTGCTCTGACCGGCGGAAACCATGCGCCGTCCTCCCTGGCGCGCTGTGTAGACTTCAGGGGCCGGTCGTGGAAACGTCCGGCCCGTTTTCTTGCGGGGACATCACACCATGACACAGCAAGGTGCAGCGCCGAGCAACGGCTATCGTTCGTACGTGCTGTTCGCGCTGATCGTGGTCTACACGGTCAACTTCATCGACCGGCAGATCCTCGGCATCCTGGCGATCCCGATTCAAGCCGAACTCGGGTTGACCGATACCCAGCTCGGCCTGATGCGCGGACTGTCGTTCGCGCTGCTCTACTCCACTCTTGGCGTGCCCGTGGCTATGTTCGCCGATCGCACCAACCGCGTGCGCATCATGACTGTCGCGCTCACCCTGTGGAGCGTCTTCACCATGCTGTGCGGCACGGCGACGAGCTTTCTTCATCTGTTCATCGCGCGCATGGGCGTCGGCGTCGGCGAAGCGGGCGGCGTGGCGCCGGCGTACTCCATCGTGTCCGATTATTTCCCGCCGCAGGAACGCGCCCGCGCGCTCGGCATCTATTCCTTCGGGGTGCCGCTGGGTAGCGCCATCGGCATTGTCTTCGGCGGCGTCATCGCCACGTTGCTGGACTGGCGCACCGCGTTCTTCATGGTCGGCGCGCTCGGAATCGTGCTGGCGCCGCTCCTGTATTTCACTGTCAGGGAACCGCAGCGGGGCCGGTTCGATGCGCCAGGCGCCAAAACGTCGCCGGCAAAGTTCACCGAAGTGATCGCCACGCTCGCCAAGAAGCCGAGCTTCTGGTTGCTGTCGGTCGGCGGCGCGTTCTCGTCGATCATGGCGTACGGCATGTTCGCCTGGCTGCCGGCGTTCTTCGTGCGGCTGTTCGGCGACGAACTGCCGGGCCTCTTTGTCTGGATGCCGTCTTTCCTCGTTCCGCCCAACGCCGGGCCGCTGCTCTACGCCGCGTATTTCTACGGCGCCATTGTCGCAGTGGGCGGCGTGCTCGGCATTTTTCTGGGCGGCACGATCGCCGACCGCTTCGGCGCCAGGAATAAGAGCGCTTACGCTATCGTACCCGCTATCGCGTTCGCCGCGACCGTGCCGTTCCTGATCCTCGGGCTCAACACGTCGTCGCTGGCGCTGGCGTTCTTCGTGTTCATGATTCCGAGCGCGCTGAGCCTTGCGTGGCTCGGGCCAGCGCTATCGGCCTTCCAGAACATGGCGCCGCCGAACATGCGCGCCACCGCAGGGGCAGTGTTTTTGCTGATCAACAACCTGATCGGCCTCGGCCTCGGCGACGTGTTCATCGGCCGGATGTCGGACTTCTTCAAGGCGCAGTACGGCAACGAATCGCTGCGCTATTCGATGCTCGCCGGCGTCGTGTTCTACGTGATCGCCGCAAGCCTCTACTTCATCGCCGCACCGTTCCTGAAGAAAGACTGGCACGCGGACAACGCTCAGACCGGCGGGTAGGCCCGCCACGCGCCGTCGTTTCCGCACACTTCGCTGTTGCCGTCGCTCACGCGCACCGCCACACGCGCCAGCGGCGCCTTGGCCGCGCCGCCCGGAATGTCGAGCACATATGTCGGCTGGCAAAGACCCGATGCGCGCGTGCGCAGTGCGTCCGTGAGATCCTGGCCGGCTTCGATCGTGGTGCGGAAGTGCGACGTGCCCGGCGCTAGATCGCCGTGGTGCAGATAGTAAGGCTTCACTCGCGCCACAACGAGCGCGCGCATGAGCGCTTCGAGTGTTTCGACGTCATCGTTGACGCCCTTGAGCAGTACGGTCTGGCTGATCATCGGAATGCCTGCGTCCACCAGCCGCCCAATCGCGGCCCGCGCGTCCTCCGTGATTTCGCGCGGATGGTTGGCGTGCAGCGCCACGTACACCGCCTTGCTGCACTTAATCGCGCACACGAAGTCATCGCTCACGCGCGCGGGATCGACCACCGGCATGCGCGTATGCCAGCGGATCACCTGCACATGTGGGATGGCGGCGAGCCGCGTAGTGATCTCGCGTGCGCGGCGCGGCGAGAGCACGAACGGATCGCCACCCGTGAGGATGACTTCCCAGAGTTCGGGATGGCGCTCGATGTAGGCGAACGCGGCGTCGAGTTTCGCGTCCGTGATCGGTTCGGCCTTGCCCGGCCCGACCATCTCGCGACGAAAACAGAACCGGCAGTAGACCGGGCAGACATGCGTGATCTTCAGCAGGCAGCGATCGCGGTAGCGGTGCACGACGCCGTCGACAGGGGAGTGCGGCCCATCGTCGATCGGATCGGCGCGCTCTTCCGGCAGGTGGTCGAGTTCGCGCGCATCTGGCCGGAACTGCCGTGCAATGGGGTCGGCGGGATCGGCTGGATCGATCATCCGCTCCATCGCCGGCGTGATCGCGACGGCGTAGCGGGCGGCGACTTCTTCCAGTGGTGTGGGTTTGCGGACGGCGGCGGTCATGGTGCGGCCATACATGGCATGCGGCCGCCCGTCGATGCCGCACACTAGCGCGGCGGCGGCGCCCACTGCACATCGTCGATCCGCGACGCGCCCGTCGCCAGCATCACAAGACGGTCGAAACCAAGTGCACAACCGCTCGCCGGTGGCATCTGCGCAAGCGCAGTAAGGAAGTCCTCGTCCAGCGGATAGCGCTCGCCGTAGAGCCGTTCCTTCTCGTCCATGTCCGCCTCGAAGCGGCGGCGTTGCTCGTTCGCGTCGGTGAGTTCGCCGAACCCGTTGGCGAGTTCGACGCCGCACGCATAAAGCTCGAACCGTTCTGCGATGCACGGATCGAGCGGGGACGGGCGGGCGAGGGCGGCTTCGCTGGTGGGGTACGAATGCAGGATCGTCGCGCGGCCGTTGCCGAGGTGCGGTTCGATCCGCTCGACAAGAACGCGGGAAAAAATATCGGACCAGGTGTCGTCATCGCCGAGGCGGACGCCGATAGATTTGGCTTGCTCGTCGAGTGACGCAAAAACGTTCACGTCGGCGTAGGTCTTGAACGCCTCGTCCACGCTTAGCAATACCACCGCCGCGAACGGATCGCACGTCCGCTCCCGCCAACGCAGCGTATCAACGCCCGCCGATTGTGCCGCAATCTTCAGCATCGCCGCGCAATCGTCGAACAGCACCTCGTACGACGCGCCCGCGCGGTACCATTCCAGCATCGTGAACTCCGGCGCGTGCAGCGCCGAGCCCTGCTCGCGGTTGCGGTACACCGGGGCGAACGCGAAGATCTTCTCCTCGCCGGCGGCGAGCAGCTTCTTCATGGCGAACTCGGGCGAGGTGTGGAGGTAAACCGGCGTGCGAACGCCGGCCTCGGTGATCGCATCGGTAGCGAAGGCGTGCAGGTGCGTCTCGTTGCCGGGCGAGACGCAGAGCGCGCCGAGGTCGGTTTCGGTGAAGCCTTCCGCCTCGAACCACGCCCGCAAGCCCGCCTTGATCCGGTTGCGGGCGACAAGCAGGGGCCGGCGGTCGGCGTGGCGCTGGGTCTCCCACCAGCTCATGGAAAACGCCGCAGTTCACGAAACCGCCCAATCCGGGCTATGACGCGCCCCGAAGGTTCAACAGCGGCCCCTCCGCCGGGCCGCCCGCAAGGATTCATCATGGTCAAGGTCATCGCCAGCGACATCCGCAAAGGCAACGTGCTCGAGCTGGACGACGGCAAGCTCTACGTGGTCATGGCCCACGAAACCTTCCGCCCCGGCAAGGGCACGCCCACCACCACCCTCACCATGCGCCGCATCGTCGACGGGGTGAAGCAGACCATGACCTACAAGACCAGTGACGGCCTCGAAAAGGCGTTCGTGGAGGAGGTAAAGCATTCGTACCTCTATGAAGACGAGGGCGTCGGCTACGTGTTCATGAACCCGCTCAACTACGAACAGGTGACGGTCTCCAAGGACACCATCGGCGACAGTGCGGGCTTTCTGGCCTCCGAAATGGAAGTGCACCTGACGATGTTCGACGGCCTGGCGCTGGCCATCTCGCTGCCGCCGCGGGTGACGCTGGAAGTCATGGAGACCGAGCCGGTGACCAAGGGTCAGACGGCGTCCTCGTCCTACAAGCCGGCCAAGCTCTCCAACGGCATGAAGACCATGGTGCCTCCGCACATCGGGCCGGGGACGCGCGTGATCATCTCGACCGAGGACAACGCCTACGTCGAGCGCGCCAAGGACTGAGGGAGCGCTGCTTTTTCAGCTGCTTGAAGGCCTCGCGCCACAATTCTTACAGATTGGTTATAGTTAAGTTGCCGCCATCAACGCGCTCGGGCAGAAGCGCGGGGAAACGGCGAGGACGACCTGATGAACCGGAACGTGATCGTGGCGGCGGCGGCAGCGCTCGCCGTCGGGCTTTTGGGCGGGGTGGTTCTGGGACAGACGGGAGGCGGTCCGAGGGGCTGGTTCCGATCGGCTGCAGGGGGTGTGGAGGCGATTCGTTCCGCCAAGGCGCCGCGGCTGGGGGCGATCGCTGCCGGCGACATGGCGTTCGAGCGGCTCCGGGTGGAGACCGGGGGCGATACGCCGGTCGCCTGCCTCGAGTTCACCAAGCCCCTCGCCAACGATCCGCAGACCAATTTCGCCGATTTCATCGCGCTCGAGCCCTCCGCCCAGGTCCGCTTCGAGCCGGTCGGCAATTCCCTTTGCCTGCGCGGCCTGCCCTATGACGTGGACCGTCAGGTCACCATCCGCGAGGGCCTGCCGGGCGCCGGCGGGGCCAAGACCCGCAAGGACGAGACCTTCACCCTCAGCTTCGGCGACCGCCCCTCGTTCGTGGGCTTCGCGGGCTCGGGCGTGATCCTGCCGCGCGCGGAGGCCGATGGCGTCGGCATCGAGAGCGTCAACGTCTCGAAGCTGAAAATCGAAGTACTGCGCGTCTCCGACCGCATCCTGTCGCAGCGCTCGATCACCGAAGGCCAGGCGGCGGCTGAAGGCTCGTGGGAAAGCTGGGACATCGAGAACGAGGGCTCTGATTTCGGCGTCTCGATCTACAAGGGCGAGCTGCCCGTCGCGCTCACGCCGCAGACCCGCAACCGCA
>JANNVF010000006.1:0-6146 GCA_031414315.1 Hyphomonadaceae bacterium
CACGCAGCCTGCGGGCGTGCACGGCCGCAGGCCCGGCTTGCCGAGCACGAGCCGCCCGGCGCTTTCGTCAGTCAATCCGTCCACATCCTTGTCGGGATCGAGCACGGCGAGCACGGCGAGCGCATCGATGTGCGCAGGCAGCGGCAGCTGCACCAGGATCCCGTCCACGTCGGGATCATCGCTGAGCGCCCGCACCCGCGCGATGAGTGTCGCCTCCGGCGTGTCGGCGGGCAGTTCGATGTGCAGCGAGCGCATGCCGGATGCGGTCGTTTCGCGCACCTTGGAGCGCACATAGACCTGGCTTGCGGGATCCTCGCCGACGATCACGACGGCAAGCGTCGGTTGCCCCGGTAGCTGCGCCACCGCTGCGCCGACGCGCACACGAATGTCCGCCGCCACCGCCTTGCCATCGATGATCCGCGCACTCATGGCTTTGCCTCCAGCGCTGTCAGGCGCGCCCGCGCCGCCACCGCATCAATCCCCTCGACGCGCACGCTCTTGATTCGCGCCGTGGCGCCGCGCTCCACCGCGACGGCGGACTTCGCCACGCCGAACGCCTTTGCCAGCAGCGCCTCCAGCGCCGCGTTGGCCTTGCCGTTCTCCGGCGCCACGCGCACGCGCGCCTTGATGTGGCGCTTGCCAGCGGAGTCTGCCTCCACGCCGTCGATCCGGTCCGCGACGCCCAACGGCGTCAGCCGCACGCGCAGCACGACACCGCCCACGACCTCGGTGATCGGCGCCACTAGAGCCAGGACGCCGGCGTCACCGCGTACAGCAGCCGCTCCAGGAACAGAAGGCCGAGGATCAGCACGATGGGTGACAGGTCGAGCCCGCCGACCGGTGGGATGACCTTGCGGATCGGCTTCATCAGCGGATCGGTCACCCGCTGCGTGGTGGTCCAGATCTGGTTCACGAACGCGTTGCGCCGGCTCACGATCTCGAACGCGATGAGCCACGACAGCACCGCGTTGACGATCAGGACGATGATGACGAGCTGAACGACCGCGCCGAACAGCCAGAGAAAAGGACCGGCCATGAGCTTGCTTTCAATAACCCCGGAGAATCTGTAGCCCGGATGTACCAAGCGCGGCCCGCTCGGGGAAGCGCGAGCGGGGAGCGGCCCATGACAAGCCGCATCGCCGGCTGTTGCTGTGGACAACTCCGCCTGACCTGCTTGGGCGTGGAGCCTCTGGACTGAGGCGTGATCCTTGACGCCCCCACCGGCCCCCCCTTATACGACGCCCTCCCCTGAGGGCCCGTAGCTCAGCTGGGAGAGCGCTGCGTTCGCAATGCAGAGGTCAGGAGTTCGATCCTCCTCGGGTCCACCAGCCTTCAGTCTTGCGGCGAAGCGAGCGAAGGCTGCCGCGCCGAAGCCTGAAAGGCGAAGGCGGGCCGGCGTAAGTCGGGCTCCCGCCGCGACAAACCGCCCTCCCCATACGACAAATCGACGAACCGCCTCGCCCGCGCGACGAACGCCGTCACGATAAACGACGTTTGCCCTTAGCGTGCTGCGGTAAGGCGAAGGGACGAATGCTGACGCGCGTGACCATCGGAGACCTCTCTGAAAAGGCGCTGGCGCGCGAGCGCCTGCGTGACTTCATCCTGTTCCAGATCATCTTCTGGTCCGCGAATCTGCTGCTCCGGACTCGCGCCGCCGTGCAGTTTCGTCCCGAGTACGCTTGGACCTACATGCCGAGCCGGCTCGCAATCATTCGGGCGGGCGCCGGCGCCACCACGCTGATCCACGTCGCCCTTAGCCGGTTCACCACCTGGACGACCCTGCAGCGGCTATGGCTCGCGCTGCTGCTGTGCCTGTTCATGCTGGGGCCAATGAACTCGCTGGAGCGGTCGTTCGCGATCATGGCCGGCGTCAACCGCGACCGGCTCAGCTTCATCGGCTATGTCCTCAACTTCGGCTGGGTCTTCTTCATGTGGGCCGGCTATTATTTCGCTCAGGACCACGCCCACCGCGGGAGACGCCAGAGCGTGGAGCTGGTCCGCGCGCAGGCGGCCGCCCACCAGGCGCAGATAAAAATGCTGCGCTACCAGCTCAATCCGCACTTCCTGTTCAACACGCTGAACGCGATCTCCACGCTGGTGCTGGAAAATCGCAATGCGGATGCGGAATCCATGCTGCTGCGGCTGTCGCGCTTCATGCGTCACACGATCGACACCGATCCCGAACAACTCGCGCGGCTCGACGAGGAGGCGCGCACACAGCTGCTCTATCTCGAGATCGAGGCGGCGCGGTTCGGCGACCGGCTGCGGGTGGACTGCGATATTCCTGCCGCGCTCGCAGACTGTCTGGTCCCTTCACTGCTGCTGCAGCCGATCGTGGAAAACTGCATCAAGCATGCGATTGGCCCCTCGTCGACAGGCGGTATCGTGCGCATCCGCGCGAGCGAACGGGCAGAACGCCTCAAGGTGACAGTCGAGGACGACGGCCCCGGCCTTGCCGCCGCCGCGCCCAACCCCAGCAGCATCGGTCTGCGCAACACCCGCGAGCGCCTGCTCACGATCTATGGCGCGGATGCCTCGGTGGGCTTCCATCCGCGCCCGAGCGGCGGGCTGTGCGTGGCGTTCGATCTGCCGATCATGCGGACCAACGGCGTTTGACGCAGAAGCCGCGCGCTCGTCGTCCGTGACGTACCTTCCATCGATAGCAGCGTGCCCGGCTTTCGATCCTCCGGCATCAAAGTCCTCGACGTGTTTCGCACGTCCAATCCGTAAACTGCACAAAGCGCGCGACGCCCCGAAACGTCGCGCGCTTCTTTCCTTCCGGGTTTGCTTCAGGCGCGCTGCCCATGCAGATCGCGCAACACCAGGTGCATGTAGGCGCGGCCGACCGGGGTTTCCGCGCCGCTCGCCATCCTGACCTGCAGGCCGCCGGAGGGTGTGCGCCGCACCGCCGCCACGCGCGCGCGCCGCACCAGCACCGATCGGTGGATCCGCACCCACTCCGCGGGATCGAGCATGCTCTCCAGCCCGGCCATGGTGGCGCGCAGCAGGTGACTGCGCCCGCCACAATGCAGGCGCATGTAGTCCCGCTCCGCCTCGATCCAGTCGATGATATCGACCGGGATGCGCAGCCACTGGCCGCGATCCTTGATCCAGAATTCCTTCTCGAAGCGCTTGTCCGGCGGCGTGCGCGTTTCCGCACGCAGCACTTCCACGACCTCGGTGAGCTCCTGCATCCGCGACTGCGCCGAACGCGCCTCCCGCGCGGCGCGCGCGCGTGCGAGCGCCTCGGCCAGACGATCGAATTCTACCGGCTTCAGCAGATAGTCCACCGCGCGGGCCTCAAACGCGCGCACCGCGAAGTGATCGAACGCGGTCACGAACACGATCTGCGGGCATTCGCCCTCCAGCGCGGCGGCGACCTCGAACCCGTCGAGCATCGGCATCTTGATGTCGAGCAGCACCACGTCAGGCGCCTTGGCCTTGATCGCGGCGATCGCCTCTTCGCCGTCGCGGGCAAAGCCCGCAAAGCGCACGTCACTCATCTGCGCGAGCGCCAGTTGCAGGCGCCTCCGCGCCAGCGGTTCGTCATCGGCGACGAGAACAGACAAAGGGCTCACAGGCTGCGCTCCCGGGATTTTCGTTCGGCTGCCCTGCGATCGGCAGGCGCGCGCTCAAGCGGCATGTCCAGCTCCACCAGCACGCCGCCTCCGCGCGGCCCTTTCAGGATCCGCATTTCGGCGCGCCCCCCATACATGGTAGCCAGCCGGTCGCGGGTGTTCTGGAGGCCCACGCCGGTGCGCAGGAATGGCCCAAGCGCCATGCCCGGCCCATCGTCCTCCACGGTCAGCACGAGCCGGCCCTCGCCAGCGCGGGCGCCGAGATACAGGTGCGCCGGGCCAACCGACGGCGTGATTGCGTACTTGATCGCGTTCTCCACGATCGGCTGCAGCAGCAACGACGGCACAAGGCAGTCATCCAGTTCGTGCGACACCTCGCACTGCACGATCAGCTTGTCGCCGAAGCGGGCATGCTCGATCCGCAGGTATTCGCACTGCATAGCGGCCTCCTTGCCGAGCGTGGACTTTTGCACGGCGGTGGAATCGACCGTGTGGCGCAGGAAGTTGGACAGCCTGAGGACCATCTTCTCGGCTTCGTCATTGCGACGGTCGAGGACGAGCGCGGAGATCGCGTTCAGGGTGTTGAACAGGAAGTGCGGATTGAGCTGGTAGCGCAGCATGTTGAGTTGCGCCTCGTTGGCCTGCGCCCGGGCGATGGCGGTGTGCTCGCGCTCCGCCTGCAGATCCATCGTCGCCATCAGCGCGATGTAGGCGCCGGTGAACGCCGTGAATATCCAGGCGAACTGCAGCAGATACATCAGGAACGCGTCGAGCGGCCGGATGTCGGAAGTTCCGAGCCCATAAACGTAGAACAGCGCGGCATTGGCGGCGCAGAACGTGACCCATGCAAGCGCCGTGCACCCAGCCGTCACCAGCGCACGGCGCGCCAGCGTGCCATCGATGCGCATGACCACGAAATGGGTGATAGTGGAGAGCCCGGCGCCCACCGCGATCGCGCCAAGCCGGCGGATCAGCAGCTTGATCTGCGCGTCCACAGGCTCCATCGCCATGACGGCCGAGGCGTGCGCGAGATAGCCGAGCCAGAACACCGCCACGAGAATCAGTCCCGCACGGCTCATGGAGGCCGTGGATTGGCGCCGAGCCTGACCGTTTTCGTCGTTCAAGACCAATCCCGTGTTCTCCCCTGCGGGCACTATAGCCCGTCACCGGTTGCGGCGAACGCCGTTCGTCGCACGCATGGCGCCTCTCGTCGCAAACGGCGGGCCACCATCTTGGTAAAGCCACGTTTGGCCGAAGAGCGCGTTCGCCCGGCGCTCGCAGCCCTAAGTGTCACCCCTTCATAGCGCCGGTTCGGGAGCCGGCGCCTCAACATCCGAAGGGGGATGACATGCGAAACGAAGACACGAATAAGGCGCCTTCACGGCGTTTCGGCTTGCTGTTCGGCGCGGCGGCGGTGGCTCTGGCGGGGGCCGGAGCGGCCAACGCGCAACAGCAGACAGCCGCGACCCCGACGCCGGTGGCCGCCACCGAAGACGACGTGGTGGTTGTCACGGGCTCACGCATCCGGCGAGATGCGACCACGGCGCCACAGCCGCTGATTCAACTCGGGCGCGAAGCGATCATCAACTCGGGCGAGGCCAACGTCGTCGACTACCTGGCCGACCTGCCCGCCCTCCAGGCCTCGTTCGTGGCGGAAGACACCGTTGGCGGCAGCCTCGGCACCGGCGGCCTGAGCCTGCTCGACCTGCGCAACTTCGGGCCCGGCAAGACGCTCGTTCTCGTGGACGGACGCCGCCACGTGGGCTCGGCCTATTTCGCCAGTTCGGCCGTCGACATCGACACCATTCCGCGGCTGCTGATCGAGAACGTGGAAGTGATCACCGGCGGATCGTCGGCCGTTTATGGCGCGGACGCCGTGGTCGGCGTGGTCAATTTCCTCCTGCGCAAGGACTTCGAAGGCGCCGAATTCGATGCCTCCCTCGCCCAGATCAATCAGGACGGCCAGCTCAACGGTCGCTTCTCCGCGCTGATCGGCGACAACTTCCTCGACGACCGCCTCAACGTCTACCTGAGCGCAGAATACGAGAACAACGAGGAGGTCACCCAGCAGGACATCGACTGGATCAAACAGGACCGGGTGCTGCTGCAGAACGACCTCGACCCCGCCGCGCCGAACAACAACGATGGCGTCACCGACGTCGTTCTCGGTCAGGGCTATGGCCGCATCGACCGCTCGCGGGGCGGCACACTGACACTCGCGCACACGCTGCAGCCGAGTGCGCTCAACGATCCGGACATTCCGGTGACGCCGTGCGCGGTGACCGCCGCCGATCCCTTCAACGGCAACTGCTTCATCGCCGACCCGGGATTTTCATACACCTTCAACAACGCGGGAATCGGTCGCGCACTCAACTTCGGCACAGGCCGCGCCAGCGCCGGCGCCGGGCGTAACAATGTGCAAAACAGCCCCGACGCGCGCCCGCTGATCGACTTCTTGCCAGTCACGCGCCTGCCGAGCACGGAAAACATCCGTATCCAGAGCGGCTTCAACTTCGAGGTGACACCCTGGCTGACCGCGTTCGCTGAAGCAAAGTATGTCCGTGACGA
>JANNVF010000007.1:0-3287 GCA_031414315.1 Hyphomonadaceae bacterium
CTTCCCCGAGGGTGGCGACGAATATGGTGCGCGCGCCTTCGGCGGCCAGCGCCAGCGCGACCTCGTGGGCGCCCAGGCCATAGGCGTCGGCCTTGATCACCGCGGCGGCTTCGGCAGGGCCGGCGAGCGAGGCGAAGCTGCGCCAGTTGGCGGCGATCGCGCCGAGATCTACGGTCAGCCGCGCCAGCCGGCGGGGCGGCTCACTCGCCATATCTTTGTTCGAGATTGCCAAAGCGGGTAAACTTGCCTTCGAAGCTGAGTTTGACATCGCCCGTCGAGCCGTGCCTCTGCTTGCTTACAATGACCTCGGCCTCGTTCTCAATGCGGCCTGTGCGCAGCACCCATTCCTTGTGCGCCTCGGGGTTCTTCTCGATGTCGGGCTTCGACATCATCTCGTAGTAGTGCTCGCGGTAGACGAAGATCACGATGTCGGCGTCCTGCTCGATGGAGCCCGACTCCCGCAGATCGGACAGTTGTGGGCGCTTGTTGTCGCGGCTTTCCACCTGACGCGACAGCTGCGAGAGCGCGATCACCGGCACCTGCAGCTCCTTGGCCAGCACCTTCAGGTTCTGCGTGATCTCGCTGACTTCCTGCACGCGGCCTTCTGAACGCCGCGACGGCGCCGTCACCAGCTGCAGATAGTCGATGATCAGCAGATCGAGACCATGCGTGCGTTGCAGGCGGCGTGCGCGCGCCATCAGATGCTCGATCGAAATGCCGCCGGTTTCGTCGATGTGCAGAGGCAGCGCTTGCAGGGTGTTGGCGGCGTCCTTCAGCTTTTCGTATTCCTGCCCGTTGATGTCGCCGGTGCGGATCTTGTACGCCTCGATCTGGGCATGATCGGACAGCAGGCGGGTGGCGAGTTGCTCGGCCGACATTTCCAGCGAGAAGAACGCAACGACGCCGCCCTCGGGCTTTTCCTCCTCGGCGGCGTTGGCGTTGGCGCGCTGCGACTTCAGCCGCGCGTGCGCGACGTTGAACGCGATGTTGGTGGCGAGCGAGGTCTTCCCCATGCCAGGGCGGCCGGCGAGGATGATAAGATCGGACTTGTGCAGGCCGCCCAGTTTCTTGTCGAGATCGATGAGGCCGGTGGCGATGCCGGAGACGCCGCCGCCGTGTTCGTACGCCGCTGCGGCGGACTCGATCGACGCCTCAAGCGCGGTGGAGAACGCGCTGAACCCGCGCGACGCGGTGCCTTGCTCGGCCAGCGAATAGAGCTTGGCCTCCGCCGCCTCGATCTGCGCCTGCGCATCGAGGTCCTTCGGCGGCTCCAGCGCCTGATGCGTGATCTCGCCACCGACGCGGATGAGTTCGCGGCGGATGGCGAGTTCGTAGATCACGTCGGCGTAGTCGCGCGCGTGCGAGGTCTGGCGCGCGGCGTTCTCGTGCAGCGTCAGCAGGTAGCTCGCCCCGCCGATCTCTCCGAGCGCGCTTTCCCGCATGAAGCGCTCGCGCAGCGTCACGCCGTCGGCCAGCTTGCCCTTGCCGATCATTTCCGCGCACGCCGCGAAGATGCGCCCGTGCACGGGATCGTAGAAGTGAAGCGGCTTCAGCCGGTCGCCGATGCGGTTGAAGGCATCGTTGTCGAACAGGATCGCGCCGAGCAGACCCTGCTCGGCCATGAGATCCTGAGGCGGAAGTTGAACCGGCGGGGAAGCGGAGCCATCAGCAGACATTCCGGTAGCGAAACCATGAGTCGGCGCGAACAGGGAAGGCGGCGGCTGCGCTGCACACCGAAGTGCTGTGCGCAGTCCATGAAAAAGCCGGCGTTCCCAGTGGAAACGCCGGCCAATTCAGTCGAAACGGAAACGATCAGCCTTCGCCGCCGCCCTCGTTCGCCAGCGTGCCGGCGGCGATTTCCTGCGCTTGCGCCGAAGCGATCGCGCGGTCCTCGTCCTGGGCGGCGGCGATGATGTTTTCGCCTTTCGCCTGACGCTCGGCCTCGTCTGCGGAGCGGGCGACGTTGAGCGTGATCTTCGAGGTGACTTCCGGGTGCAGCTTCACGCTGATCGTGTGTAGGCCCAGCGTCTTGATCGGCTTGTCGAGGATGACGGTCTGGCGCGGCACGGTGAAGCCGGCGGCTTCGGCCACGTCCGACACGTCGCGGGCCGACACCGAGCCGTACAGCTGGCCGCTTTCGCCGGCGGAGCGCAGCAGCACGAACGATTGTCCGTCCACCTTCTCCGCCGCCGTCTGCGCCTCGGCGCGGGCGGCGTCGTTGCGGGCCACGATGTCGGCGCGCATGCCGTCGAAGCGTTTGCGGTTGGCTTCCGTCGCGCGCAGCGCCTTGTTCTGCGGCAGCAGGAAGTTGCGGGCGTAGCCTTCGCGCACGGTGACTTCGTCACCGATGCCGCCGAGGCTGCCGACCCGTTCGAGCAGGATAATGTTCATCTGAGGCTCTCCCTACACGACTGCATACGGGAGGAGCGCCATGAAGCGCGCGCGCTTGATGGCGATCGACAGGATGCGCTGCTTCTTGGCGGAAACCGCGGTAATGCGCGCCGGCACGATCTTGCCCTTCTCGGAAATGTAGCGCTGCAGCAGCTTCACGTCCTTGTAGTCGATCTTCGGGCTCTCGGCTCCGGAGAACGGGCACACCTTCCGCCGGCGGCCGAACGGGCGGCGCGCCGGGATGTTGGAGATGTTGACCTTGTTGGCGTTGGACTTCTTCGGGTTCTGGCTCATGACGCGAACTCCCCATCCACCGGGCCATCCGTTCCGTCTTCACGGCCTTCGCGCTTGGCGCGCCGCTTTTCGTCGCGATCGCGACGGGCGAGAACGGGCGAGGGCTCCTCGTCGTGTTCCTCGACCTTGATGGTCAGGAAACGCAGCACGTCTTCGTTGATGCGCTGGCGCCGCTCAAGCTCGTGCACGGCCTCGGCCGGGGCGTCGATGTTGAGCAGGCAGTAGTGGCCCTTGCGGTTCTTGCGTACGCGGTACGCGAGATTGCGCAGGCCCCAGTATTCCGATTTTCCAACCTTGCCGCCTGCGTCGGTAACCTGGCGGGTGATGTCTTCCACCAGCGCGTCGACCTGCTGGGGGGAAATGTCCTGACGTGCGATCAGCACGTGTTCGTACAATGCCATGATACTCCGTCCCTCCTGTGGAGCTGCGGCGCGAGGATCGGAGGAAGGGCCGGTCCTTGCGATGGATCGTCGGTGTCGTGCCCGAAGGATTTCGGGCACGGGTCAGACGACCGCAGCTCGCGTGAAGCGCGGGAAAATACGGATCGGCGCGGCAAACGCAAGCGTTTCCGCGCGATCGGCTGTTCTGGTGGTCCCGCAGCA
>JANNVF010000008.1:0-2977 GCA_031414315.1 Hyphomonadaceae bacterium
CGACAAGAAACTGAAGCACGACATCGAGGTCGTGGTGGATCGCATCGCCATCAAGGCGGGGATCGAGACGCGGCTGGCGGATTCGATCGAGCAGGCGCTACGGCTCGCGGACGGCATCGCGATCGCCGAGTACGCGGACGCCCCCGTGCCGCCGGCGACCGCTGGCAACGGTGCAAACAAGAAGCCAGCTAAAGCCGGCGCTACGGATACCGCGCAGCGCATCGTGCTGTCGTCCAAGTTCGCCTGCCCGGTCTCCGGCTTCACGATTCCGGAAATCGAGCCGCGCCTGTTCTCGTTCAACAATCCGGCGGGCGCCTGCCCCGCATGCGACGGTCTGGGCGAACAACTTGAGTTCGATCCCGACCTTGTCGTGCCCGACAAGGACAAATCGTTGCAGGACGGCGCCATTGCACCGTGGGCAAGAGGGCCCTCGCCGCTCTACACGCAGACGCTGATGGCCATCGCCAAACACTTCAAGGCGGCAATGAACAAGCCGTGGCACACGCTCGCGCCGGAAGCGCAGAAGGCGATCCTCACCGGCACCAAGGAGACGATCAACTTCGTCTATGACGACGGCCTGCGCCGCTACGAAACCAAGAAACCGTTCGAGGGCGTGATCCCGAACCTGAAGCGGCGCTGGAAGGAGACCGACAGCGCGTGGGTGCGCGAGGAGCTGGGCCGCTACCAGTCCGCCGCGCCCTGCCCGGTGTGTCACGGCAAACGGCTGAAGCCGGAAGCGTTGTCAGTGAAGGTCGGCGGCTGCGACATCGCGCAGGGCTCGACGCTCTCGATCCGCGAAGCGCGTGACTGGTTCGGCGGCGTCGACAAGAAGCTGACCAAGAAACAGAACGAGATCGCCGCGCGCATCCTGAAGGAGATCAACGACCGGTTGCGCTTTCTCGTCGATGTCGGTCTTGAGTATCTCTCGCTCGGGCGCGGGTCCGGCACCCTCTCGGGAGGGGAGAGCCAGCGCATCCGTCTCGCGTCGCAGATCGGCTCGGGCCTGACGGGCGTGCTCTACGTGCTCGACGAGCCGTCGATCGGCCTGCACCAGCGGGACAATTCGCGCCTGCTCGAAACTTTGAAGCGCCTGCGCGATCTCGGCAATTCGGTGATCGTCGTCGAGCACGACGAGGAAGCCATTCTCGTCGCCGATCACGTCATCGACATGGGTCCCGCGGCGGGCGTGCACGGCGGCGAGATCGTCGCGCAAGGCACGCCCGATGAAGTCGTCGCCTCGCCGAAGAGCCTGACCGGCGCGTACCTGCGTGGCACGAAGGAAATCCGCATCCCTGAAAAACGCCGCACGGCCAAGCAGAAGAAGTGGCTGCGTCTCGTCGGCGCCAGCGGCAACAACCTGAAGAACGTGACAGCGGAGATTCCGGTCGGCACCTTCACCTGTATCACCGGCGTCAGCGGCGGCGGCAAATCCACGCTCACCGTGGAGACGCTCTACAAGGCGGCCGCGCGGCGCCTGAATGGCGCGTCCGAAGCGCCGGCGGCGCACACCTCGCTCGAGGGCCTGGAAAACTTCGACAAGGTCATCGACATCGACCAGTCGCCGATCGGGCGCACGCCACGCTCCAATCCTGCCACCTACACCGGCGCGTTCACGCCGATCCGCGACTGGTTCGCGGGCCTGCCGGAAGCGAAGGCACGCGGCTACGAGCCGGGCCGCTTCTCGTTCAACGTGAAGGGCGGCCGCTGCGAGGCGTGCCAGGGCGACGGCCTGATCAAGATCGAGATGCACTTCCTGCCGGATGTGTACGTCACCTGCGATGTGTGCCGCGGAAAGCGCTACAACCGCGAGACGCTGGAGGTCACGTTCAAGGGCAAGTCCATCGCCGACGTGCTCGACATGACGGTGGAGGAAGCAGCCCAGCTGTTCAACGCGGTGCCGCCGATCCGCGACAAGATGGAGACGCTCGCGCGCGTGGGGCTCGACTACGTGAAGGTCGGGCAGTCCTCGACGACGCTGTCGGGCGGCGAGGCGCAGCGCGTGAAGCTGTCGAAGGAACTGTCGAAGTGCGCGACGGGGCGCACGCTCTACATTCTCGATGAACCCACCACGGGCCTGCACTTCGAAGACACGCGCCGCCTGCTCGAAGTGCTCCACGAACTCGTGGACAACGGCAACACCGTTGTCGTCATCGAACACAACCTCGATGTGGTGAAGACCGCCGACTGGGTGCTGGACCTCGGCCCCGAAGGCGGCGACGGCGGCGGCCAGATGGTGGCCACCGGCACGCCGGAGGATGTGGCGAAGAACAAGGAGAGCTGGACCGGCCGCTACCTCGCCGAGACGATGGCGCGGCAGGTGAGGCGTAAGGCCGCGCTCAACGCGCCGGTAAAGGTGGCGCCGAAAGCGCCGGCGAAGACCGTCAAAAAGGCGCCGCCTGTCGATGCAAAGGCCAAACGCAAACGCGCGGCGGGTTGATGCCTACTGCGGCGGCCGCAGGCCCCGGTAGAGATACGCCATCATCGCCGCGTACGGTGCGTGGAAGAAACTGATGCCGGCGGCCGCGCCGACGAACGCCATGATCCAGTGGCCGGGGCTGGCCGGATCGGCGAGTGCGGCGTCACCAAACAGCGCGCCCACCAGGATCGACGGCAGGATCGTCGCCGCCACGATCAGCGCGATGGCGCCAAACCCCAGCAGGATCAGGCAGGCCGCGATCGACGTGGCGTTGCCCTTGGTCCAGCTCCAGGTGGAGAACACCAGCATGCGGCCCTCCGCGATCGTCGCGGGGTAGGCCAGCGACAGCCGCGCCGACAGCCACAGCGCAAACGCCGACAGCGCGATCAACAGGCCGATGAACACCGCCTTGCCGTCCGCGCCCAGCGCCGCGACGAAGCGTTGCGCGGCCTCTGCCGGCGGCAGCTCCCGCAGGCTTTCGGGATCAAGCCCGGAGCCCACCAGCAGCGACACCAGCGACAGCATGACGATGAACATCCCCACGAAGAACACGATCATGAA
>JANNVF010000009.1:0-6977 GCA_031414315.1 Hyphomonadaceae bacterium
CGTTCGGCGAAGCGATGACCGAGGACTGCATCTGGCGCCAGATGGGGACATCTGGCCGGTGGGCGGTCGCCTACGAAGGCAGGCGCGAATCGTGGGAAAAACTGTTCGCCCCGCTGCGCAAGCAGTACGCGACCCCCTACACCAACACACCGGTCCACATCTTCGCCGACGGCGATCACGTGATCGTGGAGGCGCGCGGCGACGTGACGATGACCTCCGGCAAACCCTACAGGAATCTCTACTGCTTCGTGATCCAGATGAAGGACGGCAAGATGCGCGAGGTGCGCGAATACATGGACACCGCGCTTTCAGACGCCGTCATCGGGCCGCTCGAGGCATGACCGGGCGCACCTACATCGGCGGCTTCGCCAAACTGTGCGGGCGCAGCGTGCACACGATCCGCTGGTACGAGACGCAAGGCCTCATTCCCAACGTCGGCCGCGATGGCGGCGGCCGACGGGTCTATGAGCGCGATCATGTGGAGCATCTCATCTTCCTCGAGCGGATGCGGCGCAGCGGCATGTCGGTAGCCGAGATGCGCACACTCACCGAACTCGCGTGGCAGGGCTGGCGCACGCTAGAAGAGCGCCAGGCGATGCTGCGCACACATCGCGCGCGCGTGGAAGAACAGATCATCGAGCTGCACGCCGCGCTCGACCTGATCGACGAGAAAATCGGCTACTACGCGGAGTGGGCGGCGCGGAAGAAGCGCCCGCCACCGCTGCCTGCCGTGCCGGATGCACCGCGGCCCAGGCGCCGGTGAAAGACGCGCGGCGACCCAAGGAGAGCCGCTGACCCGGGCTATGAGGCAGCGGGCGCGGCATCCAGCACAGCGAGCGCGTCGCTCAGAACCTTCGCGGACGCTGCCAGACCCGCCTGCTCCGCGCCGTTGAGCGCGGGCGCCAGGATGCGTTCAACGCCGCCCGCGCCAAGTATGCACGGCAGGCTGAGATAGACGTCGGCAATGCCGTACTGCCCGGTGAGCAGCGTCGAGACCGCCAGCGCCGCCTTCTCGTCGCGCACGATCGCTTCGCAGATCCGCACGATGGCCGTGGCGACGCCAAACGAGGTGTAACCCTTGCCTGAGGCGATCCGGTAACCCGCACGCCGCACGTGATCTGCAATCGCCGCGTGGTCGAGCGGTGGTCCCGCGTCCGTGAAACCATCGAGTGTCATTGCGCCGATGCGGACCGTGGAGAAAGCCGCGACTTCACTGTCGCCGTGCTCGCCCAGCACAAGACCATCGACCGAGGCGGGCGCGACGTTGAGGTGCGCCGCGAGCGCCTGTTGCAACCGGCTTGTATCGAGCAGCGTGCCGGTTCCGATCACCCGCGCCGCCGGCAGGCCCGCGTGGCGGAATGCAATCTGGGTCATGAGATCGACCGGATTGGCCGCGACAAGGATCACGCCATCGAAGCCAGCGGCGACCAGCTGCTTCACACAGGCCGTCACGATGACGGCGCTTTGTGCGGCCACCGAAAGCCGTGTCTGCTTCCCATGCGTGACCGCGCCTGCGGTGATGACGGCAATCCGCGCGGAGGCGGCGTCGGCATAGGTTCCAGCCCAGATTCGGGCGGGACGTGCGAGCGCGTTGGCGTCCGACAGATCCGCCGCCTCAGCCTCCGCGAGCGCAGCATTGTCGTCAATCAGAACGATGTCGCGAAACAACGCCCGCAGCATGAGGGCGTAGGCAGCGGTGGCGCCGACGTGCCCCACGCCAACGATTGCGATTCGTTCATGCATGGGGTGGGTCCAATCTCGCGAAGGCGCGGACGGACGCTAGCATGGCGCGAACGGATCGCTCCTATCGCGCGGTCGCCGCCGCCGCTGTGTCCCTGGCGCGGAAATCCCAGCCCATGTCCGCCGCGAGCCACGTCACCGTCGCCCACGCCGCCACGTTCTGGCGCAGCTGCGCGGGATCGATCTTGTCGAGCGTGTCGTCGGCGGTGTGGTGGTAGTCGAAATAGTCCCAGCCGTTCTGGCTGAGATCGAGCACCGGCACGCCGCCCGCGCGCATGCCCGCGAGATCGGCGCCGCCGGTGCTGGCGTTGGCGCCCGGCGTGATACTGAGCGGCCGCAGCGCATTGTGCATGGCGCGCACGTACGGCAGCGCGCCCTCGCCGACGCCGGAACTCAGCCGCCAGATTTGCCGCGCGCCGAAATCGCTTTCCGCGGCGATGACGTGGTTCGGCAATTCCGCCGCGTGCGCCTTCGCATACGCCGTGCCGCCGTGCACGCCGGTTTCTTCCGCGCCGAACAGCACGACGCGGATCGTGCGGCGCGGCCGGCGCGGCAGATCGCGGATAAGTCTCGCCGCCGCCATGGTGATGGCGACGCCGGATGCATCGTCGATGGCGCCGGTGCCCTGGTCCCACGAATCGAGGTGGCCGCCGATGAGGACGATTTCCCCGGGCCGTTCACGCCCGACGATTTCGCCGATGACGTTGCCGGACGGCGCCTCCTCGCGCGTCTCCACCGCGATCTCCAGCTTCACGCGCACGGGGCCGCGCATCAGCAGGCGCGCGAGCTGATCGGCGTCGGGCGCCGATACGGCGGCGGCCGGAAAGCGTAACCCGTTGGCCTGGCGCGAGGAGCCGCCCTGGTGTGCGAAGCGATGTGTCTCCGTGCCGACCGAACGGATGAGGCAGGCCACTGCCCCCTTCCCCGCCGCGTTCGGCGCGCACTGGCTGCGCTTGACGACGCCCGCGCCGTAGCCGCTGCCGTCCTGCGAGCGCACCGTGCGTTCGTCGATGAAGACGATCTTGCCGCGCACGACGTCGACCGGCGCCGCGATGAGCGCGGGCACGGACTCAAACCGTACGATCTCCGCTTCGACGCCACCGACCGGGGTCGGCCCCGATCCGCCGAGCGCCACCGCTACGAGTTGCTGTGCGCCGCCCGGAGTCATCACGCTCGCGCGCTCGGTGACGCGGCTCCAGTACGGAACCGTGAAGGGTTCGACGCGGACGTTCCGGAAACCCAGCCGCTTCAGCTTTTCCATCGCCCACGCGCGCGCCCGCGCCTCAGCGTCCGATCCCGCCAGTCGCGGCCCGATCTCGGTGGTGAGACTTTCGGTGATCTCGAAGGCGAGATTGCCGGCGAGTGCGCTTGCGCGGAGCCGGTCGACCGTCGCCTGCGTGGCCGCCGGGATCGGCGCGACGACCGCCGCCGGTGGCGGGGTCAGGATCGGATTCGCCGGGGGCGTCTGCGCCGAGGCGGCGGTGATCAGAACAGCGGCAAGCGAAGTGAGGATGAGGGTGCGCATGGGCGGACGTAAGTCAGCGCGCGGCGCGAACGCAACACCCTGCCCCTCAGGCGGGCGGCGGATCGTTCGCCATCACGCATTTGCCCCGTTCAAACGGCGTCTCCACCTTCTCCGGTGCGCCCAGTCCCATCAGCCACGCGAGCGACCCCGGCGAGAGCTGGCGCCAGATGCGTCCCTGATGCGCCCAGCGCCCGATGCAGGTGCGCAACGGCGCGCCGCGTCGTTCCAGCGCCTGCGCAATCTCGCGCGGCAATTGCCCACCGCGCTGCACCGAGCCGCGCGTCTCCTGCGTGCCGCCGGTGACAACCCAGCGCTGCGTGCTGGCGCTCTCCAGCACCCAGCCCACGTTTGCCCCCACCGGAGAATGGATCAGCGCGCCGCCGAACAGCTCAGGATGGTCGTTGGCCACGGCGAGCGCGAGATCGGCGCCATTGGAGAAACCACCGATGAACCGGTGCGCGCGTTCCGGTGAGGCGTTGTGCGACCGCTCCGCCC
The DNA here is from genome assembly GCA_031414315.1 of Hyphomonadaceae bacterium. Lineage (GTDB taxonomy): Bacteria > Pseudomonadota > Alphaproteobacteria > Caulobacterales > Aquidulcibacteraceae > VFBF01. The sequence goes on from JANNVF010000009.1 coordinate 3,761, forward strand.
ACGGCAGCACTTTTTCGATCAGCCAGTTTTCGTGCAGCTCGAACCGGCGCGATCCACCGAAGCCGCGCAGGTATTCCGCCGCGCGATCCTCCGGCTTCAGCTGCGGGTCGGACGCCACCACCATCATCGGCGCGATCGTGCCGGCGAGGATCGCGGCCTTGATGTCCAGCACAGCGATCTGCACGCCATCCATGCCGTCGGCCATGTAAAGCACCGGCAGCGGCGCTCTTGCCGCAACGCGCGGTCGCCAAACACAAACCGCGCGCGAGGCGCCCTCCTCAGGCCCCGGATGCACATAGCAACGCGTCTCGGCGACGATCGCGGCGACGGCGGCCGGGATGTCGGCGTTGACCTGCTCCTGTGCGCGCGCATCGGCGACGCAGGACAGGACCAAGGCAAGAATGACGGCGCGCATATCCGGCTTCTAGCGCTTCTCGTTGTGCGGGAGAAGAACTACCGGCTCTGCACAATGAAGGCGACGCAGTACGCCCTCTTCCCGATTGCGCACCGTCCGTATCCGTCGCATCGTATCGCCCACAAGCTGGGGAGCTGGCCATGGCCTTCACGGGGTTCGGCAAGGACTTTTTCGCGTTCTTCCGCGACCTGGCGGCCAACAACGAGAAGGCATGGTTCGAGGCCAACAAGACGCGCTACAGGGACAGGGTGGTGGCGCCCGTCAGCGACTTCATCACCGCCATTGCGCCGAAGTTGCGCAAGGTGTCGGCGCACTTCGTGGCCGATCCACGCCCGGTCGGCGGCTCCATGTTCCGGATCTATCGCGACACGCGCTTCGCCAAGGACAAGAGCCCCTACAAGACCAACACCGGCGTGCAGTTCCGCCACGCCGCAGGCAAGGACGCGCACGCGCCCGGCTTCTATCTGCATCTTGAACCCAAGCGCATCTTCTTCGGCGGCGGGGCATGGATGCCACCTCCGGCATTGCTCAACGCCGTGCGCACGCGCATCGCCGACCAGCCGGCCGCGTGGAAAAAGGCCGTGACCGCGCCGTCACTGGTGGAGACATTCGGCGGCCTTGAGGCCGGCGATCCGCTCGTCCGCCCACCGAAGGGATTTGCGCCCGACCATCCGTGTATCGACGACATTCGCAAGCGCAGCTTCTTCGTCACTGTGGACTGCACCGAGGCTGACGCGGCAAAGCCCGCCTTCCTCGGCGATGTGGCCGAGGCCTACATGGCGGCAAAACCGGTCATGCGGTTTCTGACGCAGGCGGCGGGACAGGAGTTCTGAGCTAATCGCCTCAGTTGACGAGACGTCGGCGCATCGCGCCGGTCTCCAATTCGAGCAAGGTCCGCCGCAAGCGGTCGTTCTCCAGCTCGAGCCGGCGCATCGTTTCCATGGCGCTCTGCGTCAGACCCGCATAACGGCGCCGCCAATTGTAGAGCGTGCCGTACTTGACGCCGACGCACGCGGCCGCATCGCCGATGGTCGCTCCCCGGGCGATGAGCGACTCCGCGCGTTGCAACTTGGAGACCCTGTCGGCAGGCGTGTGCTGCATCTTCGTGCGCATGACGGCACTCCTTCTCGCGGCGGGCTCGCGCCAGCGTCGGGAAGTTGCCCGTCAAAAGCGTCAAAGTCGGTGCGAAACCGCACAAAGTTCGCGCAGTTCAGCCGAAAGGGACCGCAGGTCTGGATCACAATCGACGAAATGCATGCAGAATCGACCCCAACTCGCCACCCCCTACTCTCGCTGCCGGCTCGCGAGGCGTTCCTGCGGCGTCCTCTGGAGCTCCTCCGGCAGCGGATGGCGTCGTTCTCGTCGTCCCAGAGCGGTTGGCGGCGACATCGCGCAGGCCGCCGGACTCAAATCGACTTCGCCACTTCCTCCAGCTGATCGGCGCAGATGCCCCAGCCCTGATGGAAGCCCATCTGCTCGTGCTGCTGTCTGGCTTCCTCGTTCCAGTGCATGGCGCGGGCGGTGTATTTCGTCTTGCCCGCGCCGGCGTCCTCAAGCGTGATCTCCGCGACCATGAACGGCTGGCCGGCGGGCTTCCAGCCGGGGCCGAACGCATCGGTGAACACGAGGCGCTCGTTCTTCACGACGTCGAGATAGACGCCGGGGTTCGGCATGTCCTGCCCTTCCGGGCTGCGCATGGTGATGACGCTGGCCCCGCCTGGGCGCACGTCGAGGTCGGCGGACGGCGTCGTCCACGGCCGCGGCGCGAACCATTGCTTCAGCAGCGCCGGCTCCGTCCAGCAACGATAGACCTTGTCGCGCGGCGCATCGATGATGCGGGTGAGAATGAGTTCGTGGGCGGCGGCGGTCATTGGCCCTGCTCCAGATGCGATGGTCCGAACGCGAGCTTGATGACTTCCGATCTACCCTCGCCGGCAACTTCGAGGAAACGCTTGGTGTCGGCGATGGCCTCGGCGCGCGTAGCCGCTGCCGTGATGGCCCAGCCTCCGCCGAGCATCCATGCTGCGGAAGGCTTTTCGTCGACGGTGTAGGCGCCGCCCTTGCGGGTGACCGCGAACGCGCCGGTATCGCGCATGCCCAGCGCACCTGTCGTCACCAGTTTGCCGGTGCGCGTCATCTCGCCGATGAGCTTGCCCATTTCGGTCATGTGCTCGGGCGACGGCGGGCCATCGTTCACTGCGGGCGTGTAGATCGAGAGGAAGTGCATGATCTTCTCCTTGCTGATGCCCAAAGGACGCCTGAGGCGCGCCCGCGCCGACACCTTCGCAATTACTTTTTTTCCATCCCCGCAGCCGTGAGCGTATCGAGGTGCTGGCGGATGTGCGCGGCCTCCGCCGGTGTGCTGGCGAGCGCGACCGCTTTGCTGAACGCCGCTTGCGCCTCAATGTTGCGGCCGAGCTGCATCAGCAGCGATCCGCGCACGCCGTGCATGTAGAAATAGCCGTCGAGCCGTTCCATCAGTGGCGCGATCATGTCGAGCGCCGTCTGCGGGCCGTTCAGCTTCGACACCGCCACCGCGCGGTTGAGCGTCACCACCGGTGAGGGCGTGTGCCGCTCGAGCGCAGCGTAAAGCTGGTCGATCGCTGCCCAGTCGGTGTCTTCCGGACGCGCCGCGCGCGCGTGCAGCGCCGCGATCGCCGCCTGAATCTGGAACGGGCCCGGCGCGCGATGGCGCATCGCCTTGTCGATCAAGGCGAGCGCCTCGGTGATCATACCTGTGTTCCAGAGCGCGCGGTCCTGCGCATCGAGCAGGATCGCGGCGCCATCGATGCTGAACCGCGC
>JANNVF010000010.1:0-2061 GCA_031414315.1 Hyphomonadaceae bacterium
CGGCGTATGAGCGTATATCCTATCCGAACGGCGATGTGGCGCCGGACCGCGGCGTGTGCTCGGACGAAGTCGTGCGCGCCTATCGCCTCGTTGGCATCGATCTGCAGAAGCTTGTGCACGAAGATATGAAGCGTGCGTTCCATGCCTATCCAACGCGGTGGGGATTGAAGGTGCCCGACACCAATCTCGATCCCACGCAACTGTTGGAGGCACAGCAGTACGAGCAGTGGGACACCCCGTTCCCACACCCGTTCCAGAGTGGCCTGGCCGACCTGATCGGGCTGGCCGACGACTACCTCTCCGGAGCGGCAGGTGACCCCGATCCGGTCATCACCCCTCCGTTGTACGGACAGTGGCATGCGCAGACCAGCCGGCTGCTGGAGGCCACGCCGAGCAGGCCGGTGATCTGCTTGGTGCGATCCGGTTCGTCGACCAGCGGATCGAGCTTGGGCAAGAGCGCAAACACCGACGGCTCAAGCTTGGAGTACGCGATGCCGACCCCGCAGGCGCAGACGCGCGGGTCTTCCCGCCGGCGCACACAGCCATCCTGGATCTGCCGGGCGATCTGGCCCGGATCATCGCCGGCCTGCGCCCGCGCGGGTCCGGCCGGCGCTGCAGTGAAGACGGCGGCCAGCGCTGCGGCGGAGGCGATAATGGCGAAACGCATGGGCGGGTCCTCAGGTCTTGGGCGGGGCGACGGCCCAGAAGCAGGTAGCGGCGTGAACCCGACCCGAACGCGGGCGTCAAGACGGGGTGCTGACGCGATCAACCTCGCACCGGGCGCGCCGGCACCCTATGTTGCCTAGTGAGCGAGGGAGCGCGGCAGGAGTACGACCATGAACCGATTTTTTGTGGTCCTTTGCGCAGCGGCGCTCGCCGCCTGTGCAACGGCCACCCCTTACCAGCCTGCGGTTGGCGCTCAAGGCGCCGGCTATGGCTACACCGAGCACAAGATCGAGACCAACCGGTACACGATCGCCTTCAACGGCAATTCAATGACCGAGCGGGAGACGGTGGAGAGCTATCTTCTCTATCGCGCCGCCGAACTCACGCTGGAGCAAGGCTACGATTATTTCATCGTCGCCCAGCGCGCGACCGACGATAATTCCCGCTTGCTGCGGTTTGGCGGCTCATCCCGGTACGGCTTCTTCCCGAGCTATTCCTGGTATTCGCCGCGCTATGGCTGGCACCCCTTCTACGACCCGCTGTGGGGTGACGACACCAGCTACCGGGAAGTGACGCGCTACGAGGCGACCGCCGAGATCGTGCTCTACAAGGGCCAGAAGCCCGGAGCCGATCCGCAGGCGTTCGACGCCCGTCAGGTCAAGGAAAACCTTGGCGGCCAGATCGCCCGGCCCACACCCGGCTAACCCGGGCGAACGGGGGCCGTGTCCAATTTAGCCGCGCTTCGACCTTGCGTTCGCCGGGGCGCCGGGCCACGTCTTGGCCCATGTCGCGTTATCGCCGCCGTGTCCGGGATGATCTTGTCGATGTCGTTTTCGACGTGATCCGTTCCGCCGTTCCAGAAGGCGGTCCGCCGCAGGACGAGCATGCCGCGCGCGCGCAGGCCGAGCGCGAGGCGGCGCGGCAGGCCGCGCGCGCCGAGGCGCGCCGGCAGCGCGAACGCCGCAGCATGCAGAGCTATGTCGGCACGGCCGTTGGCCTTGTGGCGGGCGGCCTGGCGTCGATGCTGAGCATACCGACCGTGGCGGCGGTGGGCATCGGTCTGCTCGCCGGGGGCGCGGCGCACTTCGTCATCGGCCAGTTGCAGACAGCCGACCTCGCGCGCCTGATCTCGCGCCTGCCGAGTTTTCCCAGGTTGCCGAAGTCCATCGTCCCGCCGGAGGTGGACGGACGCAATCTCGCGAAGTCGCAGCGCGATCTCGTGCAAGGCGTTCTGGACGACGGCGCCGAACATCTGCGCAAGCTCGATGCCGTTTCCAGCAAACTTGTCGGTACGGACGCGGCGGCGGCGGAGATCTGCCGGCGCCTGGTGGCGGTCGGTGAAAAGCTCGCCGACGCCGTCGCCGACGAACCGACGAAGTTCGCCATCGCCCAGCG
>JANNVF010000011.1:0-7693 GCA_031414315.1 Hyphomonadaceae bacterium
CCGGCAGACGGAAGCCCGGGGTGATCAGGGCTGCGCCCTCCGCGAGCCCGCCGGTCTGTGCGAGCAGGTTGTCGAGTTCCGGGCCCGCCGCGTGACGGATCGCGCCGTCGGCCCCGCCGCCCGGCAGGAGCGCAGAGTTCGCGGGGTTCACGACAGCGTCGAGGGCGAGGGTCTCGATACGGCCGACGATAACGTCGAGGACGGCGGGCATGCGCGCACGATAGCGATTTTCGGACGGTGTCGCGACGGGTTTGGCCGCCGCCGCGCGTTGGAGGCAGGCGAGGGCGACAATCGACAGGGGTCATTCACCATGCAGAAGCTCACCACAACGCTCGCATTTGGCGCCGCCGCCTTGCTCTGTTCCGCCGCGCTCGGCACGTCGGACGCCGACGCCCGCACGCGTCGCGCCAGCGCCCAGGTGCATACGCAACGCGGCTCCGCCACCGCCGAACGCACCACGACGCGCCAACGCGGCGAACGCGCACGGACCACCACCGTCACTGGCGAGAATGGCCGTTCGACCACCGCCACCGACGTCCGCACCCGCGATCGCCAAGCCGGTGCCGCCTCGCACGATCGCGACCGCACATTCGCGGACGGCACGACGCGTAGCGTCGATGCGGATGTCCAGCGCACCGGCGAGGGCACGTATTCGGCGTCCCGCACTGTCACCGGGCGCGATGGTGAAACCCACACGCAGACCGGGGATTTCACGCGCACTGCTACCGAGAACGGTCATGCCGTGACCGGTGCGGTGGAGACTCAGAACAACGGCGCAGTGGACTATCAACGCGACGTGACACGCGCCGACGGCACGCGCACCGTCACTGCGAGTGGCGCGTTCGAGGACGGCACGTCGCGCACGCGCGCGACATCAGCGACACGGGACGCCACCACCGGTGTCATTGCCTCCACCGGCGCCTTCACCAACCGGCAAGGCGAGATCGCGACGAGTGCGAGTGTCCGCACACCGACCGACACCGGCGCCACCTACGCGCGCGATACGACATTCTCCGACGGCACGACCCGCGCCACTGATCGTACGCGCACCAACACAGGGCCGGGGACGGCAACCATCGACCGCACTGTCACCGATCGCAATGGCGACGTGCATACGCAGACGGGAACAGTGGTCGTGACGCCCGTTCCCAATCCCTGACTTGGAAACCGCCCTCCCGGGCAGTTCAGCTGACGGGCGGCTTCCGCAAGTGCGGAGGTCGCCCTTTTTGCGCGCCGTCGCCACCCCTCGTTCGGGTGCGGGCTTGACACGTTAACCACGCCGAGAGCCCATGCCCCTGAACGCAATCTCGCCCGATTGCGCCTTTTTCGCCTCACGCGCGAACGCACGCAGAAGAGCGTGCGGCGAGCCCGGAACAGGGGGAGTTTTTGATGTCCCGGTCGATACAAAAATTTGCATTGGCGACACTCGCAGTCGCGTGGATGGGTGGCGTCGCCGCCGCACAGCAGGCGACACCGGAGGACGAGATCGTCGTCACCGGATCGCGCATCCGCACCAGTCCGCTGCAGAACACGCAGCCGGTGATCGGCATCACGTCCGACGATATCGCCAAGACGGGCCTCACCTCCACCGCCGATCTTCTGCAGCGCCTGCCGATAGCGGGCGGCGGCCTCAACACGCGGTTCAACAACTCCGGTAACTTCGGCAACCCACCGGACGGTGGCGGCGTCGGCGCCGGCGCTGCTGAAATAGATCTGCGCTTCCTCGGCTCGCGCCGCGCGCTCGTGCTCGTGGACGGCCTGCGATGGGTCAACGGCGCTTCGGCGTCGGGCGTACCCGGGTCGATCGATCTTAACACCATTCCGACCTCGATGATCGAGCGCATCGAAGTGCTGCAGGAAGGCGCCTCGCCGATCTACGGGTCGGACGCGATTTCGGGCGTCATCAACATCATCACCAAGAAGGACCAGGACGGCTTCCAGGGCTCCGCCCAGGCCGGCATGTTTCAGGACAACGACGGCTTCTCGCAAGACTACGCCGGCTCGTGGGGCATTCACGACAACAACACACATGCCGTGTTCGGCGTGAACTACTCCAAGCAGGACCCGGTCTCATCGTCGGATCGCGACATCTCGCTGTTCCCGACTCCGGGCGCGACCGCGTGCGACGGCGCGTGCAGCTCCGGCACGCCGTTTGGCCGGTTTATCGTCTCCGACCCCAACACCCTGCAGGATCTCGACCTCACGCTTCGCGCCGCGCTCGCGCCGGGCGTGACGCCGATCTACAACCCGGCGAACCCGACCGACCCAGCGAGCAGCTTCAAGGCGTTCACGACGGCGGATCGGTTCAACTTCGCGCCGTTCAACTACGTCGTGACCCCGTCTGAGAAGCTCGGCATCTTCGGACAGCTGACGCACGACTTCAGCAGCAACCTGACGATGCGCGTGCGCGGGTCGTACGCCAACCGCCGGTCGGCCAACCAAGCCGCGCCCTTGCCGCTCTTCGTCGGACCCGACGCGGGCAATGGCAATCTGCTCGACACCATTGCGGTGGACGTCACCAATCCCTTCAACCCGTTCGGCTTCACCCTGACCCAAGGCACCTACGCCTTCATCGGGCGCCGGATGATCGAAGGCGGCCCGCGGCACTACGAGCAGGACGTCAACACCGTCAATCTGACGGGCACGCTGGAAGGCAACTTCAACCTCTTCGGTCGTGATCTGGCGTGGGACGTCAACGCGGTCTGGTCGCGCAATCGCGCCGAGCAGACGTTTACCGGCAACGTGAACGCCCAGCGCGTCGCGCAAGCCCTCGGCCCCGTGGCCGCGTGCACAGCGCCGTGCGTGCCGCTGAACATCTTCGGCGGCGTTGGCTCCATCACCCCGGCGCAGCTGGCGTTCATCAGCTTCGTCCAGCAGGACGTCTCCGAACAGGAACTGCGCGACTACACCGCCAACGTCACCGGTGACCTCTTCGACCTGCCGGCCGGTCCGCTCGCGTTCGCCGCCGGCTACGAGCACCGCGACACGGAGGGCTTCTTCCAGCCCGACGCGATCGTGGTCGCGGGCCTCGGCTCGGACATTCCCGCCCAGCCCACGAAGGGTGATATCGCGGTCGACGAGGCCTACATCGAACTGAGGGCGCCGCTGCTGAAGGGCCTGCCACTCGTGCAGTCGCTCGACGTGTCGTTCGCGGCGCGGGTGTTCGACTACTCGACGTCCGGCTCGGACTCGACGCTGAAAGGCGGGGTCACCTGGCGGCCAACCGACGATGTTCTCGTGCGCGCTTCCTTCGGCGAAGGTTTCCGGGCCCCGTCGATCGGCGAACTGTTCGGCACCGCCTCGCGGTTCGACCAGGAAGTCACCGACCCGTGCTCGAACTTCCTCGGGCTGAATGGCGGTGTGGTGCAAAGCGCCACAGTGCAGCAGAACTGCATCGCCCGCGGCGTTCCCGCCAACGGCAGCTACACCCAGCTCAACCCGCAGATTTCCGTCATCACCAGCGGCAATCCCGCGTTGACGCCGGAGACCAGCGAAAGCTGGAACGCCGGGTTCGTGTACGAGCCGTCGTTCCTGAAAGACCAGGCGTGGTCCAACTCGATGTCGTTCGAGATCAACTACGCCGACATCAAGGTCGACAACGCGATCCAGGCGCAAAACGGCCAGGCCCTCCTGACCCGTTGCGCCCAGACCAACGATCCGCTGGCGTGCGCGACCATCACGCGCACCGCGTCGGGCGCGGTCGCCGGCATCGCCAACCCGCTGATCAACATCGGCGGCATCGAGACGACGGCGGTGGACTTCACCATCCTCTACACGTCACCGGCTTGGTCGTTCGGCCAGTTCTCGGCGCGGTCGAACACCAGCCACCTGCTGGAGTTCACCGAGATCGTGCCGACCGGCGCGGGTCTTGTCGGCGTGAGCCGCGAAGGCACCGAGCGGGGCAGCCCCGACCAGGCCTATCCGGAATGGAAGTCCACGCTGACCGTGGACTGGGACCTCGGCGGCTTCGGCGCCACCGGCGTGCTGCGCTACATCTCGTCGGTCGATGAGTCGGACGCCGTCAACAAGCTCGAGAGCACGACGTACTTCGACGCGCAGTTCCGGTGGACCCCGGCGCAGCTTGGCGAAAGCATGACGTTCACGGTCGGCGTCAACAACCTGTTCGACCAGGACCCGCCGGGATGCATCACCTGCGGGCTCAACAATTATGATCCGACGACCTACGACTCGCCGGGCCGGTTCGGGTACATCCGCCTGAGCTACAAGAACTAGGGGGCAAATCCTCGGGGCGATCGCGGCGCGGAACTCCGGTTCCGCGCCGCTTTCCGTTTGGCTGTTTTCATTCGAGCCGCTTCCCTTTCGCCAAGGCTTTGCGATACTCGCCTTGCGGGTGAATGGCCCGTCTGAGACGGGGATGGCATGACCGGCGCTGAAGTCCTTGTCTCGACGCTGGCCGACCTTGGCGTGTCCGCGTGCTTCGCCAATCCCGGCACCAGCGAGATGCACCTTGTCACCGCGCTCGATCGCGAGCCGCGCATCCGCTCGATCCTGTGCCTGTTCGAAGGCGTCGCGACCGGCGCTGCCGACGGGTACGCACGCATCACCGGCAAGCCCGCGATGACGCTGCTGCACCTCGGCTCCGGCCTCACCAATGCCGGCGCCAATCTTCACAATGCGCGCCGCGCGCGGTCGCCGATGATCAATGTGATCGGCGACCACGCGACCTATCACCTGCAGTACGATGCACCGCTGACGTCGGATATCGCCGCGCTCGCCGCGCCGAACGCCGTGTGGGTCGGGCGTGTGGAAGATGCGAACGCCGCCGCCGCGCGCGCGCGCGATGCATGGGTGCAGACAACGTCCGGCGCGGGTGGTCCCGTCTCGCTGATCCTGCCAGCCGACAGCGCGTGGAACGAGAGCGCCGCTGCACCAGCGATGCAGGTGGTGATCGAACCGAAAACCACAACCCCCGCAGCGATCGCCGCCGCCGCGACGTTGATCGCCGCTGCGAAAAATCCATGTGTGCTGATCAACGGGTCCGCAACGGTGGAGCCTGGTCTTTCCGCTGCGGCGCGTCTCGAAGCCGCCGGCGTGCGCGTCATTACCGATACGTTCCTGTGGCGCCAGACTCGCGGCGCTGGTGTCTACGCACCGGCGCGGCTCGGCTATTTCGCGGAGATGGCGCTGGCGGAACTCGAGGGCGTCGATCTGATGCTGCTGGCCGGCGCGCAACCGCCTGCGGCGTTCTTCGCGTATCCCGGCAAGGCGAGCCTGCTCGTGCCGGTAGGCTGCGAAACGCATGTGCTTGCGCGGCCGGACGAGGACGCCGGCGAAGCGCTGTCGTTGCTCGCCGATGCGATCGGGGCGCCGCACCAGGGCAAGGTCGCGGAGGCGATGATTCCGCCGGCGCCGACGGGGCCATTGTCTGCCGCCGATGTCGGCAAGTCGATTGCGCGGCATATGCCGGACGGCGCGATCGTCGCCGATGATGGGGTCACGTCGAGCCAGCCAGTGTTCGCGCTCACGGTGGGCGCGGCGCGCCACGACTGGCTCTTTCTCACCGGTGGCGCGATCGGGATCGGCATGCCGTTGGCGGTGGGTGCGGCGGTGGCGGCGCCCGAGCGCAAGGTGATCTGCCTGCAGGGCGATGGCGCGGGGATGTATACGAACCAGGCCCTGTGGACCATGGCGCGGGAAAATCTCGACGTGCTCACGATCGTGTTCGCCAACCGCAGCTACCGCATCCTCAACATCGAGATGGCGCGCACCGGCGCCGGCAACCCCGGGCCGACGGCGTCCGCGATGCTCTCGCTGGACAACCCGCCGATCGACTGGGTGATGCTGGCCAGGGCCCAAGGGGTGCCGGCCGTTCGCTGCGAGACGGCCGAGCATTTCGACGTGGAGTTTGCTAGACTGAGCGCAGAGCGGGGGCCGAGACTGATCGAGGCAGCCGTATGACATCGCCACGATTGACCATGACGACGTTCGCCCGGCGCAAGCTCACCGGCGGCGAGAAGGATATCGGCCGCGCCGTGTTCGGGCGCGAGATCGATCTGGACGCGGTGCGCATCCAGCAGATCCCGCCAGCGCCGTTCGCCGCGATGGTGCCGTTCCGGCACACGATCCTGTTTTCCATGTGGCGCGCCGCGCGCGACTTCGCCGAGGCGTCGACGCTGGAGCGGGGATGGTTCATCCACGAGCTGGCGCACGTCTGGCAGGCGCGGCGCGGGGTGTTGCTGGCGGCGGCGAAGCTGAAGGCGCTGGGCCGCGAGGCCTACGCCTACCGCTGGGAGCCGGGGCGGACGTTTGGGAGCTACAACATCGAGCAGCAGGCCGAGATCGCGCGGCTTCTCTATCTCGCTCGGATCGGGGAGCCGGATGCGCGGGCGCCGACGCTGGAGAAGCTCGAGGCGTTGTGGCCGATCCGCGGGCCGGTCGCGGCCTAACGTTTCTTCTTCGCCCACGCCTCTGCCCAGTCGTGCAGCGGCAGAAATTTTTCCAGCAGATCGGCGCCGAGCGGCGTCAGGCCGTAGCCGTCGCCGTCGTGATCGACGAGGGCGGCCTCGCGCAGTTCGCTGAGCCGCGCATTCAGCACGCTGGGGTTGGTGGCGGCGGCGGTCTGCAGCGCCCGGAAGGTGAGCCGGTCGTCGCGCAGTTCCCAGATGATCCGCAGCGCCATGCGCCGACCGAGCAGGTCGAGCAGCGCCATGACCGGGCGGCCGGTTTTCGAGCCGCGCACGGGTGTCGCGTTGGCGGCAGGGACCATGCTCTGTTTTCCGTAGCAAAGGGTGAGGGCGTATGCTACGTATTACGTAGCATGAAAGGATTGCCGATGTCTCAACGCCTGAAGCCCGCCGCGCCGCCGTTCTCCGGGCCGATCCAGCAGGCGCTCGATCGCACCATGCCGCCCGGCGTCCCGCCGCTGACGCTGTTCACGACGCTGGCGCGCGACGAGCGGCTGTTCGGCAAGTTCTTCGCGGGCGGCCTGCTCGACAAGGGTCATCTCACGTTGCGCCAGCGCGAGATCGTGATCGGCCGGGTCACGGCACAGTGCGGATCGGAGTACGAGTACGGCGTCCACGTCACGTTCTTCGCCGAACGCGTCGCGCTCGATGGGCCCCAGCTTGCTTCCCTCGTGCACGGCGGTGGCGACGATCCGTGCTGGAGCGGCCAGGAGCGCCTGCTCATCGCGCTCTGCGATGCGCTTCATGCCGGCTGCGACGTGAACGATGCGCTGTGGGCCGATCTCGCCGCGCAGTTCACCGAAGAGGCGCTGCTCGAACTCCTGCTGCTGGCCGGCTTCTACCGCACGGTGTCCTATCTCACCAACGCGCTGCGCCTGCCGCTGGAGTCCTTCGCCGCGCGGTTTCCACCGGCGCGATAGGGCAAGCGCCGGCGCCCGCGAAAGCTGGCCGCTTCGCGGTGGATGTGGTGTCGATCGCTGCGGAGAGCGGCGCATCACGACGTGTCGGCGCCGATCGCCGCAGGCGCCGCCAGCGCGCGTACGGCGTCGGCGAGCACGACACACACCACCAGCCGCGATCCGCGCGGCCCAACCGCAACGCGCTTCAGCGCGCGGCGCGCCCAGGCGCCGAGATCGGCGAGCACCGCGCGCACGCCGGCGAGCCGCGCGGCGATCGTGCGCCCGCGCAGACGCACCGCGCGACGAATGTTGCGGCCGTCGTTGGCGAACACACTGGTGCGCTTGAACCCCGGCGGCGCGGAGGCCGGT
>JANNVF010000012.1:0-5411 GCA_031414315.1 Hyphomonadaceae bacterium
CGGAGCCATAGGTCGCGGCCGCGCCGTCCTTCAGCACCTCAATGCGCCCGATCGCCGACACCGGTAGCGTGTTAGTGTCGACGATCCCGGTGCCGACCTGACCGAACGGGTTGGCGACGATGCGCCGCCCGTTCATCAGCACCAGCGTGCGCTGCGGACCCAGGCCCCGCAGGTTCACCGAACCGGAGCCTTCCGAGCCCTGCGCGCGGGCGTCGAACTGGTTGGTGTCGCCGAGGACGCCGCTGGACACCGGCAGGTCCTTGAGCAGCTCGAGCGCCGTCGGCGAGCCCTGCTTCTCAAGGTCTTCGGCGGTGATGACATCGACCGGAAGCGCGGAGTCTTCGCGGTTGCCGCGGAGCAGCGAGCCGGTAACGACGATTTCATCTTCGTTCGAGACGGCGGGGGCTTCCTGGGCATTGGCGGTTACGGCTGGGGCGCTGAAGCCCATGACCGCAAGCATCGTCAGCCAGGACGCGCCGGTGGCGTTCGCAGTTTTGCGCACTTGTCTTCCCTCCCGTGGCGGCGCGCCAGCCTCTGTCGGGCGGACGTCTTCCGTGATGAAAAGACTGACATGCGATAACTCAGGGGAACAGAGGCAGGAATGAAATACCCGTTGACTGATGCATTTTGGTCATAGGGTCATTCTTCCTCCAGAGCGGCCAGTTTCTTGGCCTGATCCTCCGCCAAAAGCGCCTCGACGACGTCATCCAGTGCGCCGCCGGCCATGATTTCCGGGAGGTTGTAGAGCGTGAGGTTGATCCGGTGGTCGGTTACCCGGCCCTGAGGGAAATTGTAGGTGCGGATTCGTTCGCTCCGATCGCCCGATCCCACTTGCGCTGACCGGTCGGCCGCCCGCTCCCGGTCCAGTTTCTCGCGCTGCTGGTCGTAGAGCCTGGCCGCCAGCACCTTCATGGCCCGGGCGCGATTCTGGTGCTGGGACTTCTCGCTGGACGTCACCACGATGCCGCTTGGCATGTGGGTGATCCGCACGGCGGAGTCCGTCTTGTTGACGTGCTGGCCGCCGGCGCCGGAGGAGCGGAAGGTGTCGATCCGGATGTCGGCGTCGTGGATTTCGATGTCGACGTGCTCCACCTCGGGCAGCACCGCGACGGTGGCCGCGCTCGTGTGCGTGCGCCCGCCGCTTTCGGTTTCCGGCACGCGCTGCACCCGGTGCACGCCGCTTTCGAAACGCAGGCGCCCGAACACCCCCTCGCCGGTGACACTCGCGACGATCTCGCGGTAGCCGCCGAGTTCGCTTTCGCTCATGTCCTCGATCTCGACCTTCCAGCCGTGCAGCGCCGCGTAGCGCGCGTACATCCGGAACAGGTCGCCCGCGAACAGCGCCGCCTCCTCGCCGCCGGTGCCGGCGCGGATTTCCAGAATGGCCGACGCCTTTTCCGCCTCGTCCTTGGGCAGCAGCATGAGCTGCGCGGCGCGCTCCAGCTCCGGCAGCCGGCCCTTCAGCGCCGACAGCTCCTCCTTCGCCATCGCGCCCATTTCGGGGTCGGCGGCGAGCACCTCCAGATCCTCCATCTCGCGGCGCGCGTCGGCGAGTGTCCGCATCGTGGCCGCGACCGGTTCAAGTTCGGCGCGCTCCTTGGAGAGCTTCACGATCTCGGTGGAATCCATGGTCGCACCGAGCCGCGCCTCGATCGCGTCGAAGCGGTCGAGCACCTGCATGAGACGGGTTTGCGACAGGGAGGCCATGGGGCGCGGGTTCTAGCTTGGCGCGCGGGCGGCGTCGAGATCGCCCAACCCGAGCGCACACGCCGCCACGCCGGCTGCAATGATGATCGCGCCGACGATCTGGCGCAGCGTCAGCCGCTCGAGAAAAATCCCCCGGCTGGCGATGGCCGAGAACGGCATGTCCACCACCGCCACAACCCGCACCAGCGCGGCTGGCGCCATGGCCAGCGCGGTGAAGGCGCAGGCCGACGCCGCCCAGCCGCAGAACCCAGCGCCGAGCGATATCCGCCAGGTGTTCAGCGCGGCCTTCAGCCCCGGCCGGTTCGTCACCAGCAGAAAGCCAAACAGCGCCGCCGACTGGATCGCCTGCACGAAGACCAGCGTTGCGGCCGCCGCGAACGCCGGGTTCGAGAGCGAGACGGCATGCGACGCCTCGCGGAAAGCGTTGCCGGAAATGCCGAACATGACGCCGGCGACGAGGCCGTAGCGCGCCGCATCCCAGCTGCGCACGCCTTCGGTCTGGCGCGGCCACGAGAGAATGAGCAGCCCCACCGTCGTCACCGCCACCCCGTAGAGCGCGACGGCGCCGAGGGTGTCGCCGAACAGAAAGCCGCTGAGTGCGGTGAACGGCAGCGAGGTCTGCTGGAAAAACGCGCCGACCGCGAAGTTGGAAACCCGCATCGACTGCAGCAACGCGCCGGTCGCGAGGATCTGCGCGAGCGCGCCGGCGCACGCGGCGATCAGGAACGGCGCGACGTGGGTTTCGCCTGCCTGCGCTCCGCCCCAGATCGCCAGCGCAATGCCTGCCCACACGATGGCGAACGGCAGACCGAACAGGAACCGCACCAGCGTCGCCCCCCACGCGCCGGCGGTGTCCACCAGCGAGCGCTGCAGCGCGTTGCGCGCGGTCTGAAACGCCGAGCCGAGCACGACGACGGGAATCCAGATCCAGGGCATCACGCGGGCCTTATGGATGTTCGCGGAGATTGGCGATGGAGCGCGGGCGCCCTCGCCCGCGTCTTTCGACGCAACACCGAGGCATGGACGAGGGCGTCCATGCTCCAGGGCATGCGTGCGCGTCCGCAGAAGCGCGTGCTCTGCGGCGAAAGACGACTGGATTGAATGAACGTGCGCCGCACTAGGATGTGTCCGCACACGTCGGCACAGATGCGGCCAACGCGCGCGTCACATGCGCCGCCGGACGCACCGCGCGCGGCCCGCGCTGGCGGAACGGGCGCGCCAGCAGGCGCGCGACCTTGTCGGCGCAGGCGTCGAGCGTATCGATCACCGTGCGCAGGCGTTCGAATTGCGCCCGCAGGCCGCGCGCACCGAAGCGCACGCAACGCGTGAGATGGCGCTCTTCCGAGCCCCGTTGCGGCGACCGCGCAAACCCGCGCGGCGCGCGCAGCATGTACGGCGTTCTGTTGAAATCCGGCGGCGCCGTGCCGGCGCGTTGCAGCGCCATGAGCAACAGCAAACCGCGCAAGCCCTTGATGAGCATCAGGCGATCGTCGCGCAGCTCCGCCCGCCACGCACGGCCGATGGCGTGTCGCCCGAAGCATTCGGCCAGCCACAGCAACACCTCGCACACCCACATGCGGCAGCGCGCCATGACCAGCTGAATGCGGGCGATGGCGGCGGCTCTGTCGGTGCTGTCGGTGATGCCTTGGTGTGGGTTCATGCGCGGGAGTGTGCATCGGAGTTGAACCCAGCCGGATTGATTGGCGTGAAAATTTTCGCGCGCGATGTGCGCCAAGCGGTTGTGCGACGCACGCTGTTGGATTGAACGGTGCGCTATCCCCGCATTTTCCAACCCTCGCCCGTAACAACGGGAGAGGGACAGCTTCGCGGCACGCGAAGCAGGGTGAGGGAGCGGTGGTGCAGGATGAGTCTCGTTCAGCACGGGCGAGCCCTCACCCTGCCCCGGATCAAGTCCGGGGCTGTCCCTCTCCCCGCATGCGGGGAGAGGGTTGGAGCTACGCCGCGCTTTCCTGCGCGTCCGGCCCACGCTGGCGCTTCGCCGCAAGGCGATTGAGCGCCGCGACGTACGCCTTCGCGCTCGCCACGAGCGTGTCGGCGTCCGTCGCACGCGCGACGCCCACGCGGCCGTTCTCGATCAGGCGCACGCTCACTTCCGCCTGCGCGTCCGTCCCCTCGGTGACGGCGTGGACCTGATACAGATCGAGTTTCGCCTCGTGCGGGATCAGCGTGCGGATGGCCGCGAAGATCGCGTCCACCGGGCCGTTGCCGCGGGCGGTGGTCCAGCGGTGTTCGCCGTCGATGACGAGATCGAGCTCAGCGGTCTGCGGACCGTCGGTGCCGGCGACGACGCGCAGGCGCTTGACCTGATAGGCGTCGTGGCCGTGCGCGATCTGGTCGTCGACCAGGGCGATGATGTCGTCGTCGTAGACGTGGCGCTTGCGGTCGGCGAGTTCCTTGAAGCGTGTGAACGCATCCTGGAATTCGTTGTCAGCCATTTCGTAGCCGAGGTCGCGCAGCTTGTCCTTGAACGCGGCGCGGCCGGAGAGCTTGCCCAGCACAAGCGACGTGCCGCCCTGCCCGACATCTTCCGGCGTCATGATCTCGTACGTCTGCGCGTTCTTGAGCATGCCGTCCTGATGGATGCCGCTTTCGTGGCTGAACGCGTTCTTGCCGACGATGGCCTTGTTGTACTGCACCGGAAAACCGGTGATGCGGGACACCATCTGGCTTGCGCGCATCAGGCGCGTGGCGTCGATCTGCGTGGAATACGGCAACGCATCGCCGCGCACGCGCAGCGCCATCACGACTTCTTCCAGCGCCGCGTTGCCCGCCCGCTCACCGAGGCCATTGACCGCGCACTCGATCTGCCGCGCGCCGCCCATCACCGCGGCGATGGAGTTGGCGACCGCGAGGCCGAGATCGTTGTGGCAATGCGCGGAGAATGTCACCGCATCGGCGCCCGGCACATTGGCGATGAGGTCGGCGAAGATCGCGCCGTATTCCTGCGGAAACGAGTAACCCACGGTGTCGGGCACGTTGATGGTGGTGGCGCCGGCGCGGATCGCGGTCTCCACGCAGCGACGCAGGAAATCGCGTTCGGTGCGCGTGGCGTCCTCGGCGCTCCACTCCACGTCGGCGCAGAGATTGCGCGCGTGCGTGACGGAGAACTGGATCGCGTCGATGACCTGATCCTCGTTCATCTGCAGCTTGTGCTTCATGTGGATCGGCGAGGTGGACAGGAACGAGTGGATGCGCGGGCGCTGGGCGCCCTTGATGGCTTCCCAGCAGCGGTCGATGTCCTTGGCGCCGGCGCGGGCGAGGCCGCACACGATGGCGTCCTTCACGACGCCGGCGACGGCGCGGACGGCCTCGAAATCGCCGTTCGACGAGATCGGGAAGCCCGCCTCGATGACATCGACGCCGGTGGCGTCGAGCCACTGGGCCAGCTCCAGCTTCTCGTCGAGCGTCATGGAAGCGCCGGGCGATTGCTCGCCGTCGCGCATGGTGGTGTCGAAGATCTTGACGTGGCTTGCAGTGGGGGCGGAGGTCATTGGAGCGCTTTCTGAAGGGGGTTGAAGCCGTCACCCCCGAAGCGCGCTGACCGTCAGGCCAGATGCGAGCGCGCCCGGGGGCCGATAAGGCTCCGCAGGGTCAGCGCAAGAGGGGTCCGGGGACGGATCATGCGTGGAGGATAGCGTATGGAGCCCTCCAAAGCAACAATGTTGCGCGAACTCCCCTCCTCC
>JANNVF010000013.1:0-8406 GCA_031414315.1 Hyphomonadaceae bacterium
CTCGGCGCGCTCGAAGCCGCGCTCCTGCACGAACCAGAGCTGGTCGAACGCCGCCGCCCCGATCGCCCAGTGCAGCGCGACGCCGCCGCAGATCGCGGCGATCAGCGCCGGCGAGCGCCTGAGCGCAAAGACAAGTTCGCCGACGAGCTTGCCGAACGCGATCTTCTGGCCGCGCGGCCGTGGCGGGCGCGTCTCCTTCACCAGCAAGGCACACAGCGCCAGCGCGAGGCCCGCAGCGCCCAGCAGATAGAAGCAGTTGCGCCAGCCGATCGCCGGCCCGAGAAATCCGGCCACCAGCAGGCTCGCGCCCGCGCCCAGCGGCACGCCCATGTAGTAGAGACCCACCGCGAACCCGAGGCGCGCCGCCTTGAAACGGTCGCTGAGCAGCGACAGCGACGTCGGCGTCAGCGCGCTTTCGCCGATGCCGATGAAGGCGCGCGGCAGCGCCAGCGAGAGAAATCCCACCGCGGCGCCGGACGCCGCCGTCAGTGCGCTCCAGAGCGTGGCCGCACCCGCGATCAGGCGCGGCCGGTGCAGCACGTCCGCCAGCGCGCCGGTGAACAGGCCCGCGACCGCATAGAACAGCAGAAATGTCAGACCCGTCAGCAGCCCGAACTGGGTGTTGGTGAGGCCGAGATCGGGGACGATGAAGTTAGCGAAGCTCTGCAGCAGCTGGCGGTCGACGAAGTTGAGAACGTTGAGCATCGTCAGCAGGGCGAGCAGGCCCCAGGCGCCGTTCTTTGCCTCGTCGGTCTGTGGCGTCATGTCCGGCGTCCCGCTGCGGCCCCGGCCCGGAGGATCGGCGTCGCATCGACCGGCGTCAATGCGCGCCGGCGAAATGGCGTCGCGGTCCGTTCTCCGCTAGTCTCGCGCCATGACGACCACGACATTTCCCGAGCCGCCGTTCGACGGCGGCTGCTTTTGCGGCGCGGTGCGGTATCGCATCACGGACCGCCCGATGTTCATCAACTGCTGCCATTGCACCGACTGCCAGAAACAGACCGGCGGTGCGTTCGCCATCAACGGCATGATCGAGCGGGACCGTGTGGAGGTGCTGGAGGGAGAGCCGTCGCCGCATCCGATGAAGACGGAGTCCGGCCGCCCGCACATCATCTATCGCTGCGACGCCTGCGACAGCGCGGTGTGGAGCGACTACGGCGACCGCAAGACGCTGGTATTCCTGCGCGTGGCGACGCTCGACGACGCCGGCGCGTTTCCGCCCGACGCGCACATCTTCACGCGGTCGAAGCTGCCATGGGTCGTTCTGCCGCCCGATGCGAAGGCGTTCGACGTCTACTACGACATGAAGGCCGAGTGGTCACCCGAGAGCCTCGCGCGGCGCGCGGCGCTGAATCTGGCCCGCTGACATGCGCCCGCCCATCCCTCCGCCACCGCATGTCGGTGGCTGCCTTTGCGGCGCGGCGCGCTATCGCGTGGACATGCAGCCGCTGGCCGTGAACGCGTGCCACTGCATGGACTGCAAACGCTCCTCCGGCGGTGCGCACGCCACGTTTCTTCATCTGCAGCGCGAGAAGGTCACGCTGGAAAGCGGTGATCTCGCGCGCTTCCGCAAGACCGGCGACAGCGGGCGCGAGATCGACATTGCACGCTGCGCCCAGTGCGGCACGCGGCTCTGGCACGAGCCGCTGGCCGCGCCGCAGCTGATGTTCATGGCGGCGGGCACGCTGGATGATGCATCGTGGGTCGTGCCCACGTCGCACATCTGGACCTCACGCATGGCGCCGAACTTTCCGCTGGAGCCGGACGCCCTCGTGTTCGAACACGGGCCGTCCGACCGCCAGATCATCTGGGACAAGTTCAGCGAACTCTATCCGGGCATGGCTTAGGCCAGCCGGATCTCGCGCAGCCGTTCTTCAAGATAGCCCTGCGCGGTGATCGGCTCCGGAAACTGGTCGGGCCGCTCCGGTGTGACACAGCCGGGCATGGTCTTGATTAGATAATCCGGCGCGAAGTGCAGGAAGAACGGGATGGAATAGCGCGGCAGGTGCGCGCGCTCGGCGGATGGATTGACCACGCGGTGCGTCGTGGACGGCAGCACGCCGTTGGTCAGCCGCTGTAGCATGTCGCCGATGTTCACCACCACAGCATCCGGTGGCGGATTGATGTCGAGCCATTCGCCGCTGCGCGTCTTCAGCTGCAGGCCGGCCTCCTCGGCGCCCAGCAACAGCGTGATCGTGTTGATGTCCTCGTGCGCTTCCGCGCGCATGCCGTCGGGCTTCGCGGGCATGGGCGGATAGTGCAGCAGGCGCAGGATCGAGTTCCCGTCCTTTACGGTCGGCACGAAGAAGTCATCGGGCTGCTTCAGGTAGCGCGCGATCGCCGCGAGAATCCTGGCGCCGAGTGTATCGAACGCGGCGTAGAGCGCGGAGAGATCGGCGCGAAACGCCGGCACTTCCTCGGGCCAGACATTGGGGGCCATCTGCGCCGCGAACGGATGGCTCTGCGGCAGCTCGCGCGCCACGTGCCAGAACTCCTTGAGGTCGACCTTCTCGGCCCCCTTGGCGGCTTCCACGCCGAACGGCGTATAGCCGCGCTGCCCGCCGCCGCCGGGAATGCGGTAGCGGCGCTTGACCTCGTCCGGCAGCGCGAAGAACGCCTTGATATCGGCGTCGGCGCGCTTGAGCAGCGCGGGATCGAGGCCGTGATCAGACACGACGGCAAAGCCGGTGCGCAGGAAGCTGTCGCCGAGCATCTGGGCAAACGCGTCGGGGTCGCGCGCGGCGAGGGTGAGGGAAACAGGGGTTAGTCCAGGTGCCGGCATGGGCGTGCTCCTTCAGCGGATGTAGCGCTGGTCGCCCGCGCCGTCACCCTCCGCGGATGCCGGCGCTGGCGCGGTCCCAAGCGCTCCGCTATCCCGGGTCTTATGTCGCCCATCAACGCCGTCATCGTTCCCGTCACGCCGTTCCGGCAGAACACCTCGCTGGTCTGGTGCGTCGCGACCATGAAGGGCGCCTTCGTCGATCCGGGCGGGGAGGCGGAGAAATTGGCGGGCGTCGCACAGGAGCGGGGCGTGACGATCGAGAAGATCATGCTCACCCACGGCCACCTCGATCACGCCGGCGCGGCCGCGGACCTCGCTGAACGCTACGGCGTGGCCATCGAAGGCCCACACCGCGACGAGGACTGGCTGCTGGCGCGCATCACCGAACAGGGCGCGAAGTACGGCCTGACCGACGCGCGCTCATGTACGCCGGACCGCTGGCTCGATGATGGCGACGTCGTCACCCTGGGCGCGACCGCGTTCGACGTGTTTCACTGCCCCGGCCACACGCCCGGCCATGTGGTGTTCGTGCAGCCGGAGGCCAAGCTCGCGTTTGTCGGCGACGTGATTTTTCGCGGCTCGGTCGGCCGCACGGATTTCGAGCGCGGCAATCACGCGGCCCTCGTCTCCTCGATCCGCGACAAGCTGTTCCCACTCGGCGATGACATCCAGTTCGTGCCCGGTCACGGCGACATGTCGACGTTCGGTTGGGAGCGGAAATGCAATCCCTATGTATCCGACCTGGCGGTCGGCGCGGACTGACGGCGCATTTGAACGGAGAATGACATGGCCACGGCCCACGACTTCACATTCGAACGCCTCGGGGGCGGCGCGCCCATCGCGATGAAGGACTTCTCTGGCAAAGTTGTGCTGCTGGTTAATGTGGCGAGCGCGTGCGGGTTCACGCCGCAGTACAAGGCGTTGCAGCAATTGTCGGAAGCGCGCTCCACCAAGGGCCTCGTGGTGCTGGGCGCGCCGAGCAATGATTTCGGTCGTCAGGAAAGCGGCACGGAGGCGGAGATTGCGGCGTTCTGTTCCCGCACGTACGGCGTGACATTTCCGATGACCGGCAAGGTCGAGATCGTCGGGGCCAACCGGCATCCGTTCTACGAATGGGTCGGCCAGGAACTGGGCGAGGGCGCCTTGCCGAAGTGGAATTTCCACAAGTACCTGATCGGAAAAAATGGCGCGATCGTGGGCGCGTTCCCGTCGTCGGCCGAGCCGTTGGGCGCGGAACTTGTATCCTCCATTGCTGACGCGCTCTCAGCGTGAGCAAACGCGCTGACATCGCGCCGTTCATCGCCATGGAGGTGGCGCGCGAGGCGAGCCTGCGCGCCAGCGCCGGCGCACGCATCGCACGGTTCGATGTAGGTCAGCCCTATCTCGGCGCGCCCGCCGCCGCACTCGCCGCTGCAGAAGCCGCCATGCGCAACGAGACGCTTGGGTATACCGAAGGCCTTGGCGCCATGACGTTGCGGCGCGGCATTTCACAGTGGTACGCCCGCGCCTACGATCTCGACATCGATCCAGCGCGGATCATCGTGACCACCGGCGCGTCGGGCGCCTTTACGCTGGCCTTTCTCGCGCTGTTCGACGATGGCGCGCGCGTAGCGCTGGCGAGCCCCGGTTATCCGCCGTACCGGCACATCCTCAAGGCGCTCGGCATGCGCGCAGTGGTGGCGGAAGCGCGCGTCGAGGACGGGTTGCAGATGACCGCGGCGCTGCTACGCGAAACGGGGCGCGGGCAGACGCTCGACGGCGTTCTCATCGCCAGTCCCGCCAATCCCACGGGCGCTATGCTGAGCGATGACGCGCTCGCAGCCGTATGCGCCGAGACGCGCGCACAAGGCGTCGCGCTCATCTCCGACGAAATCTATCACGGCCTCACCTACGAGACGCCGGCGCGCAGCGCGCTCTCGCACCACGCCGGTGCGATCGTGATCAACAGCTTTTCGAAATACTGGGCGATGACGGGCTGGCGGGTCGGCTGGATCGTGGCGCCGCCGCATCTGGTAAAGCCTATCGAACGGCTCGCGCAGAATCTCACGGTTGCGCCGCCGACGATCAGCCAGGTCGCGGCGTTGGGCGCACTGACGGCGCGCGATGAATGCGAGGAACGGCGCGCGCTGTACGCGGAAAACCGCGCGTTGATGCTGCGCGAACTGCCGGGGCTGAAGTTGCCGCCGGTCGTCAGCCCGGACGGCGCGTTCTACGTGCTGGTGGACGTTTCGGCGCACGCCGACGACAGCATGGCGTTCTCGCGCCGCGTGCTGGACGAGGCGGGCGTCGCCATCACGCCGGGCGTCGATTTCTGCGACACGCGCGGCCATCTGTGGGCGCGGCTGGCGTACTGCCGGCCAGCGTCCGAAATCCACGAAGGGTTGGAGCGCCTCGCGCAGCTGCGCTGAGCGCTCAAGCGCTCTTCTGCAGCCGGTCGAGCACGTCCTGCGTCACCGCATCACGCTCGCTGGGCTCCAGCCTGCGCGCCGCATTCGACAGACGTCCGATCGATCGCTCACGCCGGATGCGCGAAATGATCACGCCGATGCCGCCGAACAAGAACACCACGATGGCGATGAACGCGAGCGCCGCCACGAACGCGAGCGCCTGTTGCTCCTGCATCGCCTCGCGCAACGCGGCGCCCAGCGACTCCGGCTGAATGATCCACGCGGTGAACACACTGAGCCCAAGGTACGCGATCGACGCGAGGATCAAGGCGAAGATGACGCCCGAACGCGTCGTGCGGTTGAGCAGGACGCCCGCAAGGATCGAGGCGGCGGCGCACAGCGGTATGACGATGAATGTCGCGCCCAGCGTGACGGCGGCGCCAATGTCCACTTGCGAAAGGTCTGCGCCCTCACCGACGCGGCGGATCGCGGCAGCGATCGCTGCGCCGCTCACGAAGCCGACGAACTGGTTCCAGGCAAACAGTACTGCGGCAGTCGTGACGCCGGTGACGAACCATGGCGACAGATCCGGCCGGACGAGACCGCTGCCGCCTTGCGCGGCCTGCAGCCCCTGATTGACGATCCGGTATACCGGCACGAACAGCGCAAAACCGATGCCCACGGCGTAATCGCGGATTTCCTTGGCGATGAACTCGGCCTTCTGGACGAAAGGGGCCGCGATCTGGATGAACCCGAAGACCAGCGCCAGCGCCACGACGGTCGCCAGCCCCTCGCGCAGGTTGCTTGGTGGCCGCCACCGTCCGTCGTCCCTGCTGACGATCTGCCCGCTCATGGAAGTCTCCCCTTCGGCCGCAACGGTATGCGGGGCGCGGGGCGGGCGCAATCGTGGGCTCCTTGTTGGCTGGATGACCTCGGCGGGGGGTTGACGCGGTTGGCCCCGCCGCCTATTTCCAGCGCTGTTAGCAGTCGGCGAGGTCGAGTGCCAAAAGGCCTCGACGTCCGCGCTGCTTCAGCTCAAACGGTAAAATCATACCACTAGGAGGGTCAATTGGCGAACTTTCGTCCTCTCGGCGATCGCGTGCTCGTGAAGCGCGTCAAGGAAGAAGAAAAGACCAAGGGCGGGATCATCATCCCGGATACGGCGCAGGAAAAGCCCCAGGAAGGCGAAGTCGTCGCCGTGGGCCCAGGCGCTCGTGACGAAGACGGCGAGCGCATCGAGATGGATGTGAAGGTCGGCGAGCGCATCCTGTTCGGCAAATGGTCCGGCACGGAAGTGAAGGTCGACGGTGACGATCTCCTCATCATGAAGGAGAGCGACATCCTCGGCGTGATCGACAGCGCCCCGGCCAAGGGCAAGAAGGCCGCCTGATTTCCAAGCGCGCCGACGCGCGCTCCCTGAATTCAAATTGAAAGAGGAACACCCATGGCTGCGAAAGTCGTGAATTTTGGCGCGGATGCGCGCGAACGGATGCTTGCTGGCGTCGACATTCTGGCGAATGCCGTGAAGGTCACGCTCGGTCCGAAAGGCCGCAACGTCGTCATCGAAAAATCGTTCGGCGCCCCGCGCACAACGAAAGATGGCGTGACTGTCGCCAAGGAGATTGAACTTGAGGACAAGTTCATGAACATGGGGGCCCAGCTCATTCGTGAAGTTGCCTCCAAGACGAATGATGAAGCCGGCGACGGCACGACTACCGCGACGGTCCTGGCGCAAGCCATCGTCCGCGAGGGCATGAAGGCGGTCTCGGCCGGCCGCAACCCGATGGATCTGCGCCGCGGCGTGGAGAAGGCGGTCCTCGCGGTCGTGGAAGACCTGAAGGGCCGCGCCCGCAAGGTGAAGGGCTCGGAGGAAATCTCCCAGGTCGGCACCATCTCGGCGAACGGCGACAAGGACATCGGCAAGTTCCTCGCGGACGCGATGGCCAGGGTCGGGAATGAAGGCGTCATCACGGTGGAGGAGGCCAAGAGCCTTGAGACCGAGCTTGAAGTCGTCGAAGGCATGCAGTTCGACCGCGGCTATCTCAGCCCCTACTTCATCACCAACGCCGACAAGATGGAGGCCTCCCTCGAAGAGCCGATGATCCTGCTGTTCGAGAAGAAGCTGTCCTCGCTCCAGCCGATGCTCCCGATCCTGGAGGCCATCGTGCAGAACGGCCGCCCGCTGCTGATCATCGCCGAAGACGTGGAAGGCGAAGCGCTCGCCACGCTGGTGGTCAACAAGCTGCGCGGCGGCCTGAAGGTCGTTGCGGTGAAGGCGCCTGGCTTCGGTGACCGTCGCAAGGCCATGCTGGAAGACATCGCGATCCTGACCGGCGGTCAGCTGATCTCGGAAGACCTGGGCATCAAGCTTGAGAGCGTCACGCTCGAAATGCTGGGCAAGGCCAAGAAGGTCACCATCACCAAGGACGACACCACCATCGTGGACGGTTCCGGCGTGAAGGGCGACATCGAAGGCCGCATCAGCCAGATCAAGAAGCAGATCGAAGACACCACGTCGGACTACGACAAGGAAAAGCTGCAAGAGCGTCTGGCCAAGCTGGCCGGCGGTGTTGCGGTGGTCCGCGTCGGCGGCTCGACCGAAGTCGAAGTGAAGGAAAAGAAGGACCGCGTCGACGACGCCCTCAACGCGACCCGTGCGGCCGTGGAAGAAGGCATCGTCCCCGGCGGCGGCGTGGCTCTGCTGAAGGCGTCCAAGGTTCTGGACGGCTTCAAGGGTGACAACGACGACCAGGAAGCCGGCGTCGCCATCGTGCGTCGCGCGCTGCAGGCCCCGATCCGCCAGATCGCCGAAAACGCCGGCGTTGAAGGCTCCATCGTGGTCTCCAAGGTCATGGAAAACGAATCGCCCACGTTCGGCTTCAACGCCCAGACCGAAGAGTACGTCGACCTGGTCAAGGCCGGCGTCATCGACCCGGCCAAGGTGGTTCGTACGGCTCTGCAGGACGCGGCCTCGGTCGCCGGCCTGATGATCACCACGGAAGCCGCGATCGTCGAAGCCCCGAAAAAGGGCGGCGGCGGCGGTGGCGGCATGCCCGGCGGCGGCATGGGCGGCATGGGCGACATGGACTTCTAGTCCAGCGCTTCACCTACTGAGAATGGAGGGCGGGATCGAAAGGTCCCGCCCTTTTTCGTCCGGGAGTGATGACAACGGAAACCGGGTGTTTACCCAACGACCGCCAGCACCGAGGTGTGCCCCACAGCCTCGCGGCGCGGTCG
>JANNVF010000014.1:0-9374 GCA_031414315.1 Hyphomonadaceae bacterium
GTTTTCTTTGACGGTCAGATCTGAAAAAATACCCATATTTTCAGGCACATAGGCAATGTTGAGGCTGGCAATGTCCGGCGTCGTCATGGCTGTGATGTTGCGCTGGTTGAAGGTGACGCTGCCCTGCGAGGCCTGCCACAAGCCCATGATGGTTCTGAGCGTGGTGGTTTTGCCTGCGCCGTTGCGCCCCAGCAGCATCGTGAGTTGCCCTTGGGGCACCACCAGATCAACGCCATGCAAGATGTGGTACGCCCCAATGTGGGTGTGCACGCCCCTCAGTTCAAGCAAATTGACATTCTTACCAGCGATTGGTTGAGCGGTCATGCCGAGACTCCAGATGCGGGCGCCACGCCCAAATACGCCTCTTGCACCACGGGCGACGCGATCACATCAGCCGGTTCTCCATCAGCCACCAAACTGCCGTTGTGTAGCACAATGATTCGGTCAGCCAGGTCTCGCACCACATCCATTTTGTGTTCGACCAGCAAAATGGTTTTGCTTTTGTCTTTTTTGAGCTCGCGGATCAGGTTCAGAATGACAGGGGCTTCGGCTGAGTTCATACCGGCGGTCGGCTCATCGAACATAAACTGATGCACCCGCTCGATCGCCGATCGCGCCGCCCAGGGCGCCTCGCGGCGCACAAGCGGAAACGCGTCGAGCGCCGCCAGCACCGCTTCAAGCCGCTGCCGGCGTTCGGGATGGCCCGGCGGCACGCCGTGATCGAGCATCGAGGGGTGCGTGAACAGGAGCATGCGCCAATTTCGCCCGGGCCCGCCACTTGGGCAAGCTTCTCGCGGCGGTGTAGGATCGCGGCGATGACCGACCCAACGCCAGAGGCTCTCGCCGCGCGCAAGCGTTCCGCGTCCTCGCCGCGCCGCGCGACGCTGGCCGATGCGCCGAAGGCGTCGCGCGTCTTGGCGCGGGCGTTCGCGACAGACCCGGTGGTCGACTACTTCGTGCGCGCCGATGCGCAGCGCCCCCGTGCCCTCGACCAGTGGTTCGACTTCGCGGTGAAGCGGCTGGGCCTGCCCGGCAAGGAAACCTGGATGGCCGAGGACGCCAGCGCCGTCGCACTCTGGGTCCCGCCGCCGCAGGACACGATGAATCTCTCGCTCGCGCAGGAAGTGCAGGTGCTGCCGATGTTCCTGTCGGTGGTCAGCCTCGCGCGGATCGGGCGGATGCAACGCCTGCGCGGCGTGTTCGACGCGAACCATCCCAAGGCGCCGCACTGGTACCTGTTCTTTCTCGCGGTCGATCCTGACTTTCAGGGACAGGGCCTCGGCTCGGCGATCCTGCAGGCGACGCTGAGGCCGATCGATGACGCCCGCGCCGATGCCTATCTCGAAGCGTCGAGCGACAAGAATGTGCCGCTCTATCTGCGTCACGGCTTCGAGATCATCAGCGAGTTTCGCCCCGAGCCCACGGGCCCGAAACTCTGGGGCATGTGGCGCAAGCCGCAGGTGTAGGCGGACAAACGGAGGCGCCCGCGGAATCGCGGTGATCTTCGAACCGCGCGCCTGAAGGCGCGCTCCCTCGTGCAAACCTGGCGCGCCTGAAGCCGCGCGG
Source organism: Hyphomonadaceae bacterium (assembly GCA_031414315.1). Classification (GTDB taxonomy): domain Bacteria; phylum Pseudomonadota; class Alphaproteobacteria; order Caulobacterales; family Aquidulcibacteraceae; genus VFBF01. The sequence continues at coordinate 1,567 of JANNVF010000014.1, forward strand.
TCCCCGGAAACTACGACGTGTCCGCAAACGCAGGCGTCAGCACCGACATCGTCTGCACACGCGCCGCCCGCATCCAGCACAGCATGAGCCGCGCTCCATGCGGGCCGGCCAGAAGGCGCTTCAGCGCGCGCTGCGCCCACGCGCCAGGATTGTCGAGCACGTCGCGCAGCTCCGCGAGCCGCGCGGCGATGGTCCGTCCGCGCAGACGCACCGCGCGGCTGACATTGCGCATGTCATTGTTGAATGCGCCGGTGCGCCGGAACCCCGGCGGCGCGGCGCTCGGCCGTTCTGTCAGAACACGCAGAGGCGCGTCCCTGCACCGCGAAATGGCGAGCAGGAACACGAGCAAGCGCGCGCCGGACAACGCCTTGCGCATGTCCTCGCGCATCATCATCCGCACCTCGCGTGGCAGTTTCCGGCCCAGCCATTCAGACAGCCAGACGCACACCTCGAGCAGCCAGAGTTTCAGTCTGGCTGTGAGGGCGTGCAGGCGTTCGGGATCGGGGCGGCGAAGTGTTTTCATGCGCGGCAGTGTGCGCCGGGTTTCAACCCAGCCGGATTGAATCGCTGACAGCACCGGAGCGCGGCCTCCGGGCCACCCGTTTTTTCGTTGCGCCGCCGCAGGAATGCGAAGAGGAGGCCGCGCTCACCATCACCCCGTGTGTGGGATTGAGGGGGAGTCAATCCCCCTATTCTCGCGCGCCCAACCGTCGCCGCGTAAAGGGCCACAAGTGTACAAACCGTCTGCAAAGGGTGTGCAGATCTGAGTGCGGTGTACAAACCTCGGACGCGGCTATTTTCCCCAGCGCGCGCGCCACGCCTCACGCGTCATCTCCCAGTAGACGCTCGCCCGCGTCGTGCCGTCGGGGCGCACGCCGTCGCGCTCGCCCATGCGGATGAAGCCGGCAGCGTCGATCAGTTTCTGCGACCGCGCGTTGTCGAGCGCGGCGGTGAGGCACATCAGCCGCACGCCGAGGCTTTCGAACATCCAGCCGAACGTGCGCACCGCACCCGCGCCGCCGGCGCCCGATCCCTGCAGGTCGGCGCGCAGTGCGCCGCCGATCTCGCCGGACGCGCGATCCGGCCACACCTGTGCGTCGGTGTACCCGCCCACCTCACCAGCTGCGTTGTAGGTCACAATGAGCAGACCCTCACCGCGCGCGCGCGCGGTTTCGAAATCCGCCACCCACGCCGCGATGGCATCCTGCGTGACCGGGTGCGGCAGCGTGTAGATCGGCGCCGAAACGCGCGTATCGGACAGCAGGTCCGTCAACGCCGCGACGTGACGCGCCTGCGCCGGTTCGCGCCGCCCGCCGAGCGTCTCGATCCCGCGCGCCGCGCGCACCGCATCGCGGATCTCGGCCTCTTCGGCCGCCGACGCGACCAGTACAGTTTTCGGCGGGACGCTCATGACACGACCTTATTTCTTGGCGGCCTGCTTCGACGTGTTCAGCGCCACGGCGGCGGTAATGAGCGCCCTCAACGCTTCCCCATTGATCTCGTCGCCCTCTCGAATGTCGACGGCGCGCCTCACGTTGCCTTCGAGGCTGGAGTTGAAGAGGCGCGACGGATCCTCCAGCGCAGCGCCCTTGGCGAAGGTCAGCTTCACAACGCTCTTGTAGGTCTCGCCGGTGCAGATGATGCCGGCGTGCTCCCACACCGGAACCCCGCGCCACTTCCACTCTTCGACCACGTCGGGGTCGGCCTGCTTGATGAGCGCCCGCACCCGCGCGAGCGTCTCGCCCCGCCAGTCACCCAGCTCCTTGATCCGCGCATCGATCAGCCTGGAGGGAGGGGCTTCTCCCTTGCTCGCCTTCGTCGCGCTCGCGCTTTTCTTCATTGTGGGTGCAATTTTTTTCATGTCGCTGTCGCTTCACATGCGTTCGCCGGGCAGTTTGCTGGCCTGCTTCACCCAGGCGACAAGCTGCGCTTCGTCGAACGCGTCGTCCTCATGGATGTGGAAGTAACGCGTATCCGGGCTCCTGGATGCGCCGGGCGGGACAGGATGCAGCGACGCGCCGCGGAAGAACGCCACCTTGACGTAGTTGGTGAAGACATGGACGCCCAGAAACCAGCCCTGCCCCTCGACCCCGTACAGTGGCGAGTTCCATTTCACCGCCTTGTGCACGCCGGGCACGGCGCCGACGATGAGCGCGTCGAGGCGGCGCCCGACATCGCGCTTCCAGCCCGGCATGGCCGCGATGTAGGCCTGCACCGGGGCATCGCCGTCGCCTTTCGCGATTTGCGGGTTGCCGCCGGCGAGCAGCGTCGGCTTCGCGGCCTTCGCCGCCTTCCTGGCCATCGGGCCCTCTCCTATCCGCCGGCGTTTCGACGGCCTCGCCACTTCGCGGCATGCGGCAGCACGAACAAGTACAGCCCCGTGAACAGAAGCAAGCCGAGCGGAAGCAGCGGCGCGTAAGATATCCAGACGACAGGATCCTTTTGCGCCAGGGCGATGAAGGTGATGATGACGGCCACCGTAAAGGCGATGGACACCCAGCGGTGAAATTGCCGAATCCAATTGTTCAATTGAACCTCCCTTGAAGACGAACCGAACCACCACGCCGCGGCCTTCACTCGACCCGCGCCACGACCTCTTCCAGCTTCTCGAAGAACTGCTTCCACCCGGCGTGGGCGCCGCCGAAGGCCTGCTTCTGATCCGGCCGGAAGCCCGACTGCTCCATGCGCAGATGGGTTCCCGTGGGCGTCGGGGTGAGCGTGAAGGTCACCACGCTCTGCAGATTGAACGCCGCATCGTCGTGCGCGAAATTCCAGGTGTAGGACAACGTCCGGTGCGGCTCGACGGCGAGCACTTCGCAGTCCAGCACGCCGCCCCAGTCGCCGCGCAGATTGAAGCGGTGACCGACGACGGGCGCGAAGTCGTTCTTCATCAGCCACTCCTCGATCAGATGTGGTTGCGTGAGCGCGCGCCAGAGCTTCTCCGGCGGATGAGCGATCTCACGTTCGACAACAACGGCGCGTGTTTCAGACGAAACAGTCATTGATCCATCCTTTTGAGCAGATCTTCGAGCTGGTCGAACCGGCTCTCCCAGAACCCGGCCATCTGGCTTGTCCAGTCGAGCAACGGGGCCAGTGCGCCAAGTTGTGCGCTGTAATGAGTCTGGCGTCCTTCGTGACGACCGCGCACCAGACCGGCCTGCTTCAAGACCCCGAGATGCTTTGAGACGACCGGTTGCGAGACCCCGGCGTGGGCGGTCAGAGCCCCCACAGTTTTCTCTCCCTCACGGCACAGCCGTTCGAACAGGGCTCGCCTGGTCGGATCGGCGAGCGTTCTGAAGAGCACCTCGTGAGCGTCCGGCATCTGGAATTGATATCCCATTGGCTATGAATTAACGTATAGCCAACGGGATATGCGTAGGTCAAGTCGAAATGCAGAGCGTCCGATCGTCGTACGCTGGAGGCGCGCGCAGCCGCGTCAACGCACCGCCGCGAGCGTCACGCCCGGCGGCGGCGCAGCACTTTCCGGCACAAAGAAATCCGGCATCAGAGGCCGGGTGGGGTCGACGCGATACTTGTCGAAGTCCCGCTCGCCCGCCTCGTAAAGCACGATGTCGTCGATGAAGAAGTTGCCGGTGCAGGTCTTCGCCGGGCGGCTGAAGATTTCATACGCCGCATCGGCCATGATCGCGGGCGTGCGGCACATGCGCATGCCGTCGTCGCCGGCGAGGGCGTTGCGGATCGCGGCGGTGGCGACGCCGGTGCGCGGCCAGAGCGCGTTGAACGCAATGCCGTCCGGCTTGAACTCCTGCGCCATGCCGAGCACGCACATCGACATGCCGAATTTGGCCATCGTGTACGCCACGTGCGTGCCGAACCAGTGCGGGCTCATGTCCAGCGGCGGCGACAGGTTCAACACATGCGGGTTGGCGGCGTGCTTCAGGTGCGGGATGCACGCGCGCGAGGTGACGTACGTGCCGCGCGTGTTGATCTGGTGCATCAGATCGTAGCGCTTCATGTCGGTCTGCAGCGTGCCGGTGAGCTGGATGGCGCTCGCGTTGTTCACGCAGATGTCGATGCCGCCGAACTTCGCGACAGTCTGATCCACCGCCGCCTGCACGCTGGCTTCGTCGCGCACGTCGACAATCAGCGGCAACGCCTTGCCGCCCGCCGCCTCGATGGCGCTGGCGGCGCTGTAGATCGTGCCTTCGAGCTTTGGATGCGGATCGGCGGTCTTGGCCGCGATGGCGATGTTGGCGCCGTCCCGCGCGGCCCGGAGCGCAATGGCGAGCCCGATCCCGCGGCTCGCGCCGGTGATGAAAAGCGTCTTGTTGGCGAGGCTCATTTCGGCGCTCCTGGCATGGCGGGTGAAACGACATGGGCGTGCCGCGCCAGGAAGCGCCAGTCACCGCCCTCGCGGACATAGACGTTGGTGAAGCGCCGATCGAGCTTCTTCCCGGCGCCGAACATCTGCGCCTGTTCGCTGCCCGCAACGGTGACGAGCGTCTCGCGGCCCATCACGACGCCGACGTTTCCGGTAACGGCGACGCTTTCCGGCGTGCGCTCCCAGTTGTCGTTCGCGATTTCACCGGTTGCGACCATGCGCACGACGTCGTCGCGCGTCAGGACGCGATTTGAGGGCGCGTTGACAAGCAGGTTTGCGTGCGCGAGCGCGGCGACTCTCGCCCCGTCGCCGGAAGCGACCGCGTCGCGCTGACGCGCGTCCGCCGCAAGCACCGCGGTTTCATCGGCGGTGCGGGACGGTGGCGACGGCTGCGCAACCGCGAGGCCAACGGCCGCGACCATCGCCAGGGCGACCAGTGAGGCGCCGAAAGAGTTCATGCCATCTTCTCCAATGCTCTGGTGGTGTGGACCGTTGTCCTTGCGCCTGAGGCTAGGAAATGCGCCGCCAGATTTCCGTGCGGCAGAACGGGCCGAAGCAGCCTTTCAGGTGCAGCGTGCCGTCCGCCTGCGGCGTGAGTTCCGAGCGGTAGGTGTTGCCGGAGTTCGGATCGTAGATGCGACCGTTGACCCAGCCCGTGGCGCTACGCGTGAAGCCGTCGAGAATGACGAGCCCTGCAAGCGATCGGCTGCGCAGAGCCCGGTTGGGATTTTTCACGTCGATCGCCGGCCGTCCTGAGACTGGCGCGCGCGGCTCAATGGCGCCGCACACGCTCGCGCCGCAAACGGTGACGCGCACGAGTCCGTCGGCATCGGCGGTTTGCCACAAGCCGATTGCGTCAGCGGGCGCAGCGTCCGCAGTTGCAGCGATTATGAGCGCCGCAAAGGCGACGAGCATCGCGTTGGGTTTCAACCGGGGCTCCGTTCAGTTTGACGCGATTTCCTTTTCCGACCACGCCCACAGCCGCTCCGCGCTGGCGGGATCGATGGCGTAGGGCAGCACGCCGGACCATGGCTCGGCCTCGGTCCAGGGGCCCGCCTCGGCGCAGTTTTCCAGGTACTTGCCGCCGACACCCTCAAGCTCGGCCCCGACCGCCGCCCAGACGCTGGTGGACGCGCCCTGCTCCGGCGTCTTCATGCGTTCGTTGGGCACGCCCTTGTCGTCGATCCAGCCGAAGCCGATCTGCTCCTCTCGTGAGAGGTGTCGCTGCAACGGCGTGATGATGCCGCCCGGCATGACCGCGTTGGCGAGCACGCCGCGATCTTTCCACTTCTGCGAAACACCCACCGCAAACAGCGCATTGGCGGTCTTCGACTGGCCGTAGGAGGTCCACTTCTCGTACTCGGTGGTGCGGAAGTGAGGGTCGTTCCAGCGGATGTCGGAGCGGCGGTGGCCGATAGAGCTGAGCGAGACCACGCGCGCCGGCTTGCCGCCTTTGGCCCCCGCCTCGAGCGCGGGCGCCAACAGCGTGGTCAGCAGGAAGTGGCCGAGGTGGTTGGCCCCGATCTGCATTTCGTAGCCCTGCGCGGTGCGCATCAGCGGCGAGGCCATAACGCCGGCATTGTTGACCAGTGCGTGCAGCGGGCCGGACCACGAACTGGCGAACGCGCGAATGCTCGGCGCGTCGGCCAGGTCGAGCTTGCCGACGCTCGCGCGGCTGGCGCCCGCCTCGGCGTTGATCGCATCAGCGACGCCTTTGGCCTTGTCGAGATCACGCGCGGCGATGGTCACTTCGGCCCCGGCCAGCGCCAGCGCGCGCGCTGTTTCCACGCCGATCCCGGACGCGGCGCCCGTCACGATCATGCGCTTGCCGGAGAGATCATGCCCGGCGGCGGCCTCCCGCGCGGTAGTGCGGTACCCGAACGGCGATGTGATAAGTGCGGTCATGCGCGCCATGCCTCTTGATGTCGTGAAGACGGGTGCGGCCGGAAGGCCCTCACAGACAATGCGCCGCCGTCATCGTTCGCGCAATTGGCGCATTCGCGGCCTTGGAACCGCCTGGATACTGGCGCGTTGTTCAAGGTTGGGCGATCGGGACAGGGGAGATCTCTGCCTGCCGCCGAATCGATAGTTCTCGCCACGCGCGAACTTTTGGCATATCGTTGATGAAGTCTTAACGAAGCTGGCCGGGCCAATGATGGACGCCACGACGCTCGACAACGACCTTGAGGGTCTGGTTTCCGTCGTGGACGGGCGCCGGGCTGAAGGTCTTTCCGTGGTGGCCGCCTGCCGCGCCGCCGGCATTTCCACATCGACGTATTATCGCCGCCGCCGGACAAGCGCGGCGCTCCGGGCCGACGCCGTCACGATCGCGGCCAGCCCACCGGAACGGTCTTGGCCGTTCGCACCCGCCACCCCGCGCGCGCCGTTCTACTGGGATCAGGTCTTCGCCGATGAGATGACGGACTCCTTCGTCCGTCGCGAGCTGGGCGCCGGCGATCTGAAAAGCCGGGCCAAGGGCGCGCTGGCGGCGATCATCATCCCGACCCAGCCCTTCCTCGACCGGCTTATCCCCGGGTTTCTTCCTGGCGCTCGCCGGATCGGGCAACGGCTTGGCGCAGGCCCCCTGGGCGTGGCCGCCCGCCCGCTGGCCGTCGTGGCGCTGCTTGTGTTGGTGGTGGTGAGCGCGGGATGGATGGTGTCGGTGGCCGCCGATCCCGCCGCATGGCTCAGCCATCCGGACCCGGCCAAGCTGGCCGCCGCAGGCGGGTCGCTCCAGCCGTAACGCCACGCGCGCAGCGCCCGGCGCCAGCGCCATTGCGTTCCGCCCCGTCACCGCCATAAAAATCAGCGACAGAGCAGTCCAGCACCGGCGCGACGCCGGGCCCCTTTCGCACACCCAAGGGTCCGCAGAGGCCCCCACGGAGGTTTCCATGTCCAAGCGTCTCATCGCGGCCGGCGTCGCCGCCGTCGCCCTCTTCGCCGCCGCCGCGTCCGCGCAGGGCGCGCTCAAGACCTACACTGACGCCCAGAACCGCTTCTCGTTCCAGTATCCGGCATCGCTGCCGGTGGACGTCGTGGCGCGGCCGAACCAGCCGGTGAACGTGCTGGTGGGCGCGGCCGACTACGAGTGCCAGATGTTCGTGGTGGAGCGGGCCGACACCGCCGGAAAGCCCGCAGACTCGCTGGTGCGCGGCTACAGTCCGGCGCTGGGAACCGACGTCTGGAAGCGCTCTGCGGACGGCTTCGTCCTCTACAACCGCCAAGGCACGGTGGAATCTGCCACCTCCGACACCTCCAGGTTCTGGCCGATCCAGCGCGCAAATATGCGCACCAACGACGGCAAGCCGGTGATCGCGGCCATGCAGGCCCGTCCAGGCGTCGATGTCTGGCAGTTCTGCACCGCCTTCGACAACGCGGACCACTCCTCCACCTTCAACCAGATCATCGCCTCCTTCGCGGGCCCCAATGACGCCGCCCAGCAGGCGGCGGCTGAGGCGGCGGCGGC
>JANNVF010000015.1:0-2596 GCA_031414315.1 Hyphomonadaceae bacterium
GGAGCTTTGCGATGCAGGGCCACGTCGAGCGACAGCATCGCGCCCTGCGAGAAGCCGCCGAGCACGAGCTGGTTGTCCGCGATCGATAGCTTGGTCTGCAGCTCGTCGAGGAACCGCAGCACTTGCGTACGCACCTCGAGCAGGCCCTCGGGGACCTCGTCGCGGCGGTCTCGGATCGCGCCGCTACGGAGCTCCGCCTCGAGCTTCGCGAGATCGAGGCGCCACCACGCTCGCGAGTCCCCGTACAGACCACCGAGCTCGATCGGAGCCTCGGGGAACACGAAGCGCGCCAGCCAGTTGCCGTAGGCGTCCTGCTGGTGGTTCTCGAAATGGCCGGCAGGGCTCACCTTCAGCGTGTGCGAGATTACCCTGGTGCGCGAATGCGGCGCGGGCCGAAGGCGGAAGACCTGTGGCCCTAGCGTCACCGGCCTGTCGTAGCGGTAATGCGTCAGGTGGCGAATGCTGGCCTTGATGGACATGGAGTCCTGAACTCGCGGTGCGCGGGATGCGGGTATGACTTCGCACCAAAGGAAGCGGCTTACCAATCGCCTTGCCGTTGTGAAAGGCTTTAGGGCGGGGACTGCCTAATTCAGCATCAGCCGTCGCCTTGACGTGCAGAGGTGGGACGGCACAGTGTTCTGCGATGCAGTCTCTCCAACGACCAGCGAACGGGGCGTCCGTTGGGGATTGAGCCGTCGGAGACAACCCTCCCACCACGGTCAGCGGTCGCGCCGCTGGATGTCAATCCGTCGACGTCAGGGTTGTCGATGCGCGCCCGCGCGCTGGTGCGGAGCCTGTCTCAGCCCGGAGCACAGTCCGTTCTCTTCGCCCTGGTCGGCGCGCTGGCCATCGCCATCGTGCTCGCGCTCGGGACGGCTGATGTGGAGCGGCGGCGCGATGAGGCGGAGGAATGGCATGCGCACTCGCTGCAGGTGGTCTCTTCGGCGCGCAGCGTGTTGTCGCAGGCCCAGGATATGGAGGCCGGCCAGCGTGGCTATCTGCTGACGCGCGTTCCAGCCTATTTAGCGCCGTTTCACGCTGCGTCCGCCAATATCGACACCGACCTTGGCGCTCTGCAGGCGCTGACCCGGGACAACCCGAGGCAGATCGAGAGGATGCAGCGCCTGCAGAATCTCGTGGGCATGAAACGCAGCGAGATGCTCAAGACGCTTGCGCGCGCGCGCGAAGGGCGTTGGGGAGCGGCTGTTGGAATCGTCCAGACGGGCGAGGGCAAGGCGCTCATGGACGAACTGCGCAGCGTCGTCGATGCGGTGGTGGCTGAGGAGCAGCGCCTTCTTGCCCGCCGCGCAGCCGAGAGCCGCGCCGCCTCCGCGACCAGTCAGGTCTATCTTTTTGCCTTGGGCGTGCTGGGTGTCGCTCTGCTTTTCCTGGCCGCGACTGCGGGGTTCTCTGCCGTTGGCGCCAATGCCCGGGCTACCGCAGAACGCAAACGCAGTGATCTTGTTCTCGATCTGGCGCGCAGCCAGCGCGGTTTCCGCGCCATCACCGAAGCAATGCCGCAGTTCGTATGGTCGACCACCGCAACAGGGCAGTCTGAGTTCTTCAACAAGCGCTGGCGCGAATACACTGGCGCGCTGTCCGAAGAGACAGGGTGGCTCGACCACGTGCACCCCGACGAGAGGGGTGGAGCAGAGGAGGTGTGGAAAGTCTCCCTCGCCGACGGCAGCGCCTATGAGCAGGAGTGCCGGCTGCGCGCCGCAGACGGCAGCTACCGCTGGTATCTGTGTCGCGCGCAGGCGTCGCGGGACTTGTCCGGCAACGTGGAGCGCTGGTTCGGCACGTGCACGGACATCCACGAAGCCCGGCTCAACCTGGAAGCGCGCGAAACGTTGAGCCAGGAACTCAGTCACCGCATCAAGAACATCTTTGCGGTGATCGGATCGCTCATCGCTCTGTCGGCGCGCGACAACCCCGATCACAAGCGGTTCGCTGCGGATCTGCGCGCGCGCGTCAACGCGCTAAGCCGCGCGCATGACTTCGTGCGTCCGGATGGAAAGGAAGGCGATGGCGCGCGGTCGTTTGCCGGATTCCTGATGGAGTTGCTGGGCGCCTACTCGCATGGAAGCGTCGATCGCGTGAAGATCAGCGGTGACGACGTGAGCTTTGGCGCGACCAGCGCAACGCCGCTGGCGCTGTTCTTCCACGAGTTGGGGACTAACGCGGCGAAGTATGGCGCTCTTTCGGAGGTGACCGGCCGGGTCGAGATCGCCTGCCAGCGGGAGACTGACGTCTTTGTTGTGGTATGGCGCGAGCGCGGTGGACCTCCGGTGGACGGGGCGCCTGCGCGCGAGGGGTTCGGGACCACGCTCGCCCGCCTCAGCATCGAACAGCAGCTCGGCGGATCCGTTCTCAAGGAATGGGCGAGAGACGGGCTGCGTGTCACCGTGTCCATACCGCTTGTCGTACTGGATCACATCGAAGCCTGATCTCTGCGCCCGGACACATGCCGTGTGGAACATCGCTTTGCGGCCCACGTTGAAACGCGGGCGCATCTGGGCGCGCCACCAACGCCTATGCAGCGAGGAGTCCGACATGGCGAACAAGCAAACCAAAGACACCACCGAAGAAGCGATGG
>JANNVF010000016.1:0-17060 GCA_031414315.1 Hyphomonadaceae bacterium
GCCGGACATTGGCGTAGCTCGCCGTGTCGACGTCGATGGAGAAGGTGGAGACCGGATCGGCGGCGACCTGCTTCACGGGATTGGTCTGCACACCAGTATAGTTTTCGCGGTTTTCAAGTTCCGGATTGTACGACGGTCGCGGCGCGGCGCGCATATCGGCGAAGGCCCCGCCAGAGACGCGGCCAGAGACGCGGCCCCCCGACTGCGCCTGATTCATGATGCCGCGTGTGAGAAATTGTTCGCTGGCGAGGGGCGCTGGCGACGACGGGGGCGGTGGTGGCGGCGATGGTGGCGCGACCTGATCGGTCATCGGCGGGCCGCGATACTCCCCTTCGGTCACGACAGGCGCTGCGCACGCGACCACAACTGCCGCTGTAACGAGAACGGCGCCGATCAGTCGACGGTCGCGGATCATGCTGTCCTCCCGGAAACGCATAAGGGTCTGTTTTTGCACGCTCTGCCGCGTTTCCGGCGCGCGCTGGCCGAAAGATTGGCGGAATGAAGGCGCTGCCAAGTGTGCTTTCCCGGTCGCAAACTGCACAGCGGGAGGGCGGCGACTGGAGCATGGACGGCCTGGTCCATGGCTCGATCTCCGCCACCTACGCGGACGAGGCGGTCCGCGCTCCGTCACCGGCTTTCCAAACTCAGCGCTTCTTCGCGCGCCCGCTGTCCGCGATCCAGCGATCCACCAGCGTCTCCAGCACGGGCAGCGGCACGTCGCCGTTGAGGAGAACGATGTCGTGGAATTTCTTCAATTCAAACCTGGCGCCGAGACCACGCCGCGCCTTTTCGCGCAGGCGTTCAATTTCAAGTCGCCCGATCTCGTAGCCGCACGCCTGACCCGGCCACACCGCATAGCGCTCCACTTCGCTCACCACCACGCCCGGTGCATCGCCGGTCACCTCGGCGAGATAGGCGATGCCCTGTTCGCGGCTCCAGCCCTGCGAATGCAACCCCGTGTCCACCACCAGCCGCGCCGCGCGCCACAGCCGCCAGCGCAGGAAGCCGATGCGCCCGATCGGATCGTTCTCGTAGAGTCCCATCTCGTCGGCGAGTTGTTCAGCGTAGAGGCCCCAACCTTCCGCATAGGCGTTGGAGCCGATGATGCGGCGGATCAGCGGCAGTTGAGTCTGTTCCTGCGCCAGTGCGATCTGGAAGTGATGACCGGGCACGGCCTCGTGATAGTCCTGCGTCGGCAGATCGATCTTCGTCATCTCCGCCAGGCTGCGCAGATTGATGTAGTAGATGCCCGGCTGCGCGCCATCGAGCGACGGCGCTTCGTAGTAGGCGCCGCTGGAGGAGGGCTCCAGCACCGTCGGCACCCGGCGTACCTCGACCTTCGCCTTTGGCAACGTGCCGAACTGCTGCGGCGCGAGCGCCATGAGCCGGGTGACCCGGCCCTGCACGTCGCTCAGCAACGCGGCGCGGCCTTCGTCGGTGTCGGCGTACTGAAAGCGCGGATCGGCGGTGAGCAGCGCGAGGCGCTGGCCGGTCGTGCCTTCGGTAAGCGCCTGGACGCGCAGCGCGCCGTCGAGTTCGGCGGTGAGTGCTGCGACCCGCTCAAGCCCGATCGCGTGGATGCGCGCGGGCGTGAGCTCTGTCGTGGTGTTCTGCGCGAGGGCTGCGGCGTAATAGGCGGCCGCGTCCGGCAGGCGCTGGATGCCGGCGTCATGCGTGGCGCGCGGGCGGATGGATCGCAGCAACGCGGCGGCGCGCAGGTGCGCCGGATAGATTTTCGTCGCGACGATGGTTTCGGCCTGCGCGAGCAGGGCGCGGGCGCGGGTGAAGTCCTGTTTCTTGGCGGCCTCTGCGGGCGGGGCCGCCGGCGCGACGCCAGTGGGCGCGACCGCTGCGGGATCAGACGGCCCCATCGGTCCGACGATGGCTTCGAGCTTGCGACGGAACGCGGTGACGTAGGTCCACGTCGACGGATGCGTGCCATTGACCGCATCGAGCGCGGCGAGTGTGCGGTCGATCACGAAGTCCGGCGGAATGATTCCGGCGTCGGCGTCGGTGCGCGCGCGCGCGGTTTCCGCATCGATGGCGACGGCGACGTCCTTCAGGCGGCTGACGTAGTCGAGCGCGTCGCGGATGCTGGTGACGCGCGCGCGGCTGTCCATGAAGTCCGGCAGCGTCAGGAACGCGCTGTCGAGCTGGTTGAGCACGTAGGGGCTGAAGCCGTCGATGCCTTCGTAGCGACCGTAGGTGTATCTGGCGCCAGCGGCGGCGGCGCGAAAGTGCGCGCTCAGCACGTCGTAAGTGATCTGCTCGTCGGGTTCGAGGGTTGCGCGGTCGAAGCCGCGAATGTCGGCATCGTAGCGCAGCGCCGCGCCCCGGCGTCGATCCAGCGCTGCGGCGCTGCGATCGTCGAGGTGCGCGGCGAAATTGGCGCCGGCGATGTCGACGCTGAGGCCCGCCCGCGTCGCCAGTTCCGGACTGTCGGCCACGATCGCGCGCGTCGTGTCATCGACGAACCCATCGAACGCCGACGTGGGCTTCTCCAGCTGCGGCGAGCAGGCGGCCAGGACGAGGAGGGCGGTGAAAATAACGAAGTGTTTCATGGAGTTTCGCGTCTCTGCCTTCGCCTGCCTGCAGGAGCGGGGCGAGGGTGAGGAATCGTGAGCTCTATCGTCTCACGGACCCTCACCCTGCGTTCGTTTCACGCACGCTGTCCCTCCGCCGCGAGCGGGGAGGGTTGGCGCCGTGCTACTTCTTCTTCTCTGCGATCCACGCGGTCACGTTGGACTCCAGCACCGACAGCGGCGTTGCGCCGTCGAGCAGGATCTTGTCGTGGAACGCGCGCTGGTCGTAGGCCGCACCCAGCTCGGTGCGGGCCTGATCACGCAGGCGATTGATCGTCTGGCGGCCGACCATGTACGCGCACGCTTGGCCCGGCCAGACGATATAACGCTCCACTTCGGTGGTGATGCCACTGCGCTGATCGCCCGTCACGCCCACCATGTAGTCGATCGCCTTTTCGCGGCTCCAACCCTTTGCGTGCAGGCCGGTATCCACCACCAGCCGCGCGGCGCGGAACGCCACTGATTGCAGATAGCCCAACCGGTTGATCGGAACTTCCTTGTACACGCCCATCTCGTCGGCGAGCTGTTCGGCGTACAGGCCCCAGCCTTCGGTGTAGCCGGAGAAGCCGAGGATCGACGACCGCAGCAGCGGCAAGCCCGGCGATTCCTGCGAGATCGCGATCTGGAAGTGATGGCCCGGAATGCCTTCGTGATAGGTTAGCGTCGGTAGCGTGAAGCGCGGCCATTCCGCCGTGTTGCGCAGGTTGATGTAGTACAACCCCGGCCGCGACCCATCGAGCGCGGGCGAGTTGTAGTAGCCGCCCGGCGCGCCGGCCTCGATCTCCTTCGGCACGCGCTTGATTTCAAGCTTCGCTTTTGGCAGCGCGATGAACTGCTCGGGCAGGCGCGCCTGCATCACGTTCACCTGGCCCTGCAGATCCGCGAGCAATTGCGCCTTGCCGGCATCGGTGTTGGCGTAGAGTTGCGCGCGGTCGGCGGAGATGCGCTGGACGCGCGCGCCCACCGTGCCTTCGGTCAGCCCTTGGGCTTTCAGGAGCGTGTCCATTTCAGCGGTTGTCTGCGCGACGATGTCGAGACCCATCTGGTGGATTTCGTCCGGCGTCAGCGTCGACGTGGTCCACGCGGTGAGCGCGGTGCGATAGTAGTTGGCGCCATCCGGCAGCTTGTCGGCTCCGGCGACGGTGTTTGATGTCGGCTTCAGCGCCTCCACCGCAGCGATCTGGCGGCGCAGCGCCGGCTGCACGTTGTCGCGCACCGAGGCGATGGCGCGGCGCGTGAGTTCGGCGGCTTGCGCAGGGGTCACGCCTTCGGCGGTCGGCGCGCGACGCTGGATCGAGCGCACCAGCGTCGTCGCCGGCGGCGGCGTGGCCGCCAGCGGGCGCATCTGCTCCAGCGTGCGGTCGATGATGTAGGTCGGCGGGATGACGCCCTTGGCGGCGTCGGCCTTCACCCGTGCGGTCTCCTGATCGAGCACCACGGCGAACGCGTCGAGGCGCGCGATGTAGTCTTCAGCGTCCTGCGCCGTCTTCATCGGATGCTGGCTGTCGAGGAAGTCGGGGACCTGCTGGTAGGCGCCGGTCAACTGGCTGACGACATAAGGCGTCGGCGTGCCGTTGATGCCGTAGTTGCCGTAACCGAACGCGTTGCCGGCGTCGGTGTTGCGTAGCGCCGCCGTGGCGACATCGTACGAAATCGCGTCCTGTCCGGTCAGCGCCTTGCGATCGATCTCGCCGAACCGCGCGATCAGCGCCTTCACGGCGGCGTTCTGCTGCGCGAGCCCTTCTGTGGACGCATCCGAGAGCCGGTTGGCGTAGCGTCCACCGGCGACCGCTTCATCCACCGCGAGTTGCGTCGCGGCTTCGGGCAGGAACTTCAGCACCGTCGTGGCGGTCTCGCCCATGGCCGCAGTGACTTGCGCGACGGCCGCCGTGCGCGCTTTTTCCCTGGCCGCTTCGTTGTTGCAGGCCGCGACGCCGAGCACGAGCACGCTCGCGGCGGCGACGCCGAATTTCTTCCACATGGAAACTTCCCCTCTTGTCGTTGACGCCCGCTCAAGCCGCGAGCGTCGTCTTTCCGTTCTTGATCACGGTCACGCCCGGCCGTTCCTTCACGCTGGCGTCGAACGAGACGATGTTCCCGTCCTTCCACATCCGCGTGACGATCGTTTCTCCGGGGAAAACGGGCGCCGAGAAGCGAACGTCATGACCGCGGATCAGCGTTGGATCGAAATTGCAGTAAGTTGCAAGCACTGCGCGACAAGTGACCCCATAAGTGCACAGACCGTGCAAGATCGGACGGTCGAACCCCGCCGCCTTGGCGAGATCGGGATCGGAGTGCAGCGGGTTGCGGTCGCCCGACAGCCGGTAGAGCAGGGCCTGATCGGGGCGGGTGGAGAGCGCCAGCTCCGCGTCGGGCGCGCGCGTCGGCGTCGGGTGCGGTGCGGGGCCGCCCTCGGAGGGGCCGCCGAAGCCGCCGTCGGCGCGCGCAAAGGTGGAGCCCACGAGCGTCACCAGTTTTTCGCCGGTCTTCTTGTCCTTGATCACCGTCTCGCCAATCAGGATCGCGCCCTTGCCGGCGCCCTTGTCGATCACGTCGGTGATACGCCAGTCGGTGACGATGGTCCCGCGATCCGGCAGCGGCTTGTGCACGGTGAGGCGCTGTTCGCCGTGGACGACCATCATGAAGTTGATGCCAGTCTCCAGCGTGCGGCCCGCGCCCCAGGAGATCACCGTCGCCTGCGTCGGCAGCACCTTCAGGCCGTTTTCGTAGACGAACGGCAGCTCGTCGCGATTGAGCGGATCGGCGCCCATGCCGACGCCCAGGGCGTAGAGCATGGTGTCACGATCAGTGTAGCTGAATTCCTGCCCCTCGGTGCGCAGGGCGAGCGCCTTGTTCAGATCGATCGGCATGTGGGCTCCTCCGAAAACCTCGTTGGCCGCTCCTACCACGGCGTTTCGGCTCATGACAGTTTGCCCGGGGCCGTTGCGGGGCTCAGCGGTCATTTCGGCAGGGGGCCCGTTGCCCCAACGGCGCTTTCGTGGTTCACCCGCGCCGACTGATTCCATTCCCATCCCGCAAATCCCACCCAAGGGAGCCTTGAAATGACTGCCGATCCGCAACTGTCCGGCCAGGTGATGTTCTACCGTCAGCCGGAGCCGCTCTCGATCGAGAAGCACCGTGGCCTCGGCGTGAAGCGGGTCGACCGGCCGTTCCAGTTCCTGCTCGCCGCGCACGTGGTGCCGATCACCGTCAACGAGTTCGGGATCGCGGCGGGCTCGTTCCCGGTGATCTTCGCGGGCGCCAACAAGACGCCGCTGGCGGTGATGGGCGCGCGCTCTGGAGAAAACGTGTTCGTGTCGCCCACCGGCGATGTGGACCCGGAAGTGTATCTGCCGGCGTTCGCGCGGCGCTATCCGTTCGTGTTCGCCGCCGACAACACCGGCGACCGCCTCGTGCTGTGCATCGACCGTGCGGCCCCGATGATCGGCGACAATCCGGATGTGCCGCTGTTCGTGGGCGAAGAGCCGTCGCAGTACACCCAGGAAGCGATGGAGTTCTGCAAGGAATTCGAGCGCCACCGCCGCACCAGCGAGAACTTCATCAAGCTGGTCACCGAACTGAACCTGTTCGAGCAGAAGTCGGTGTCGATCACCAACCGCAAGCCCGATGGGACCGACGAGCAGCAGACGGTCGCCGAGTACTTCGCGATCGACGAGGAAAAGCTGACCAACCTGCCGAACGACCAGTTCATGCGGCTCAAGGAAAACGGCGCGCTGGGCCCGATCTACGCGCACATGGTGTCGCTTCTGCAGTGGCCGAAGATCATCCAGCGCGCGATGTACCGCTTCCAGGCCGATGGCCAGGCGAAGGGCAACACGCCGCTGGGCTGAGCCTCCCGACCACAGCAACCAACAAAAAAGGCGGCCCGTGGGCCGCCTTTTCCGTATCTGGTCGGTCCGGTTCCGGGCCAGAGCCTACATCGCGCTGTGACGCAGCATGCGGCGCAGTTCGTCCGGCTCCGCGTAGGCGCGCTTGCGACGCGGCTGTTGCGGCTGGAACGCGAGCGCTGCGTGGTCGTGGCAATAGCTGTGCTTCTCACCGTCAGCGACGCCGCGGCCGCAGAACGCGAATGTCGCGTCGGTCGGATCGCCGATCGGCCATTTGCAGACCGTGTCGGAGAGGGTCAGCACTGTCACCACGCTGCCGTCCTCGGCCTTGAGAGGCTCCAGATGCGGCACGAGCGCGAGGTAGGGCGCATGCGGGACGCGCGGACGGAGCGCCAGCGACGAAGACGAAGAGCCGCCGGTCATCACGCGCGGACGCGAAACCGGACGCGGACGCTTGGCGGGGCGCGAAGGCGTCGCGCGGCCGGCGAGGCCGAGACGATGCACCTTGCCGATGACCGCGTTACGGGTCACACCGCCCAGCTGCTTTGCGATCTGGCTGGCCGAAAGGCCCTCGGTCCAGAGCTTCTTCAGTGTTTCTACGCGTTCATCAGTCCAGCCCATCGCTAGCCCCTTGTGCCAATGCCGGATCCATCACCCGGCCGGGTTGTTCACCCGAAGTGGGACTCGCCAGCCAAGCGAGCCCGATGCCTAATGGTACTCATCTAGGTGCGGGACACAAGAGATAGTGTGCCATCGACGAAACTTATCCAATCCCTAGACGAATCACTCAGTTCTTGTCCACAGACGGGACGCCCCGGTAAAGTCGTTGAGAGCCAACGCCACCGTCGGGTTATCCAATGGCGTTATGGTTAATGGCTCCTTAAATGGTTAATAGTCGGTAAACGGATCAAATGGACGGAACGCTCGCCCAGACGCCTGCGCAATCGCACGCGCCGCCGCCAAATCCGCCCACCGCGCGGCACTACGCGGGCATGAACTGGCTCGGTCTCCAGACGCTGCTGGCGCGGGAGATCAAGCGGTTCTGGAAAGTCGCGGCGCAGACCCTGCTCGCCCCCCTGATCATGACGGTGCTCTATATCGCCGTGTTCGCGCTGGCGCTCGGTGGCACGGGCGGGCGGACCTCGCCGGTCGGCGCAGTCTCTTACATCGACTTCCTGGCCCCCGGCCTGATCATGATGGGGATCATCAACAACGCGTTCCAGAACGCGTCCTCGTCCCTGATCATCGCCAAGATCCAGGGCAATTCGGTCGATTTCCTGATGCCGCCGCTGTCGGCGCTGGAACTGACCATCGCGTTCATCGGCGGCGCGGCGGCGCGGGGCATTCTGGTCGGCATCGCGTCCGCCGTCGCCGTCTCGCCGTTCGCGCACATCCTACCGCAGCACTGGTGGGCCGTGATCGTGTTCACCACTTCGGCGTCGGTGATCTTCGGCGCGATCGGGCTGCTATGCGGGGTCTGGGCCGACAAGTTCGACCACCTCGCCGCCGCCACCAACTTCATCGTCACGCCGCTGACGTTCCTGTCGGGCACGTTCTACTCGGTGGCCGTCCTACCCGAGCCGTTCCGCTCCATCGCGCACTGGAACCCGGTGTTCTTCCTGATCGACGGCTTCCGTTATGGGTTCATCGGTCACGCCGATGGCCCGCTGGTCGTGGCGGCCATCGTCAGCCTCTTGTCTGCAGCCGCACTTTCGGCGCTTTGCTGGGCGGTGATCCGCTCCGGATGGCGCCTGAAGGCGTGAACGGGGAGGCCGGGATGCGAAAGGTTCTTGTGGCGCTGGCGCTGCTGACATTGTCGGGTTGCGTCTCGATCATCGACAGCATCTACGACGACCAGGCCCGCAGCGAATGCACCCAGAGCCGTGACCGGAGCGGGTGCAACGACCGCGTCGATCAGCAGCGGCGCGAGCGCGATCGCGGAAACTAGCCGCCCGTCCGCATCCGTTCACCGCTGCGGCGGCATCTCCACTGGGCGCCGAGGCTCCAGATGACGGGCAGGGCGCAAAACGGTAGTCTCACCGCTTATCCGCAACGGAGCACGTTCATGCGCGCACCTCTTCTCCTGATCGCCCTGGCCGCCTGCGCGCTCGCGGGGTGCGAGCGCGCGATCGAAAGCTCCGTCTCACGCTCGGTCTCCGAACACGCCGCCGTGCCCGGCCAGGAATGGACGATGCAGATTGCCGGCGCCGGCAATGAGGATGCCGTATTCCTCGTCACCAGCCCGGACGGCCGGACCGCCGCTGCGCGCGTCGCCGGCGGCGTCTCCACGCTGATCGCCGATACCGAAGCGCAGGGGCTCATTTCCACTGCACAGGCCGCCTTGTCTGAAGACCCACCGCCGGAAAAGGTCGCGATCGCGGCGCCAGGCTTTTCGCTCAAGGTGTCTGGCGACAACGCCGGTGACGGTGAACGCGGGCGCGTGCGCATCAACGTCGGCGGCGTCAGCGTTGCGGTGGACGGCGACGACACCAATGGCGACAGCGGCGTCGTGCGCATCGGTGGCGTGAACGAGGAAGCGGCGCTGAAGTTCATCGAGGACATCGACGACCTCTCGCCCGAAGTGAAAGCGCAGATGCGCGAGAAGCTCGGCCTGTGACTTCTTTCACCTAGATGCGCGTCGACGTTCTCGCCCTGCAGCGGTTCTACGGGTCGCCGCTGGGCGAGGTGGCGCGGGCTGCAGCGGCGCGCCGGCTGGCGTCGTTGTGGCCAAGTTGCGCGGGGCTCGACCTGCTCGGCGTGGGCTACGCGCCGCCGTATCTCGAACCGTATCGCGTCGCCGCGCGCCGCGCCGTGGCGTTCATGCCCGCCGCGCAAGGCGCCGAGCCGTGGCCTTCCGATGCGCCGGTGGCGGCGGTGCTGGGGGAGGAAACCCGCCTGCCGTTCGCGGACTCCGTGTTCGACCGCGCGGTGATCGTGCATGCGCTGGAAGAGTCCGAGGCGCCGCGCCCGATGCTGCGCGAGGTCTGGCGCGTGATGGCGCCGGAGGGGCGCCTAGTGGTGATCGCCGCCAATCGCGCGGGCCTGTGGGCGCGGGCGGACGCGACGCCGTTCGGCCATGGCCGTCCGTACTCGCGCCGCCAGCTGGCGGGACTGTTGGCCGAAGCGATGTTCGAACCGACCGCGTCGGCCATCGCCCTGCACGCCCCGCCGTGGGGGTGGGGGCCGCTGCTGGCGCTGTCGGACGCGCTGGAGCGTGGCGGCGGTCTGGTGCGGGCGCCGTTCGGCGGGCTGGTGATGATGGAAGCGGTCAAGCGGCTCTACGCTGCGACCGCGAAGCAGGGGCGAAAAATCCTTCTGGCAAAGGCTCCTGTTCGTGCTGCACCGCACTTGCACGAAACTGTCACATCGGATTGATTGCCGGGATGAAGCTCATCACCGCGATCATCAAGCCCTCGCGCCTCGATCCCGTGCTGGACGCACTGAAGGCTGCGGGCGCAACCGGTCTGACGGTGACGGAAGTGCGTGGCTTCGGCCGGCAGAAGGGCAAGACCGAGGTCTATCGCGGCGCCGAATACGCCGTGAAACTGCTGCCCAAGATGAAACTCGAGATCGTCACCCCGACCGACCGGGTGGACGCCATTGTCGACGCCGTGGCCGACGCCGCCCGCAGCGGCAAGATCGGCGACGGCAAGATCTGGGTCTGCGACCTGGACAGCGCGCTGCGCATCCGGACGGGCGAGCGCGACGAGCAGGCGCTGGTGGACTAGGGCCGCCAACTCAACGCTTTGTCTGCATGCACCTGTAACGGAAACGGCGGCGGCTCTTTCGAGACGCCGCCGTTCCGCATTGATGCGTGCTCTGAAATCAGGCGCGCGCCCCGGTGAACGGGAAGGCGCCGAACGAGCCCGCCTTGACGCTGCCGTTCAGCGTGTCCCCGGCGAGGGTGCCGGTGAATTCCAGCGTCATCGGCATCGGCTGCGTGATCGAGTTCGACCAGGTCACCGTGTCGCCATCGACCTTGCCGTTGGCGATGGCCTGGCTCTGGCCCTGCGCGCTCTGCGTGCCGGTGAGGGCGCCGCCCTCGGCCTTGACCGCAAGCGTGCTCGGTTGCTCACCCATGGGTGACTTCACGACAATGGTCCAGTTTCCATCAACAGACATGCGTTCCTCCTTGTTATGAGAGAGCGCATCTAGACAGAAACTGGCGCATTTCCAATCCGGTTTGAGGCGCCTAGGCTCTGAGCCGCACCACTTCCGCCCCGGGTTTCACCGCCGCTGCCTCCGCCGCGCGCAGCACGAACACCACATCTTCTGCGAACCAGTTCGCGCGCCACAGCGTCTCCGCGAATGGCCCACCGGCGCGGCCGTTGGAAATCGGGAACGCGCGCTCCACCATCAGGCCGAGGCTGGCCGACAGCTCCGCGAAGTCGCGCACCGTGCAGAGATGGATGTTCTCCGTCTCGTGCCAGCTCGACGGCAGCGACGGGTTCACCGGCATGCGGCCGTTCAGGAACAGCGACAGCCGCGTGCGCCAGTGGCCGAAGTTCGGCAGGGAGACGATCACCCGGTCGCCGATGCGTGCGAGTTCAGCGAGCACCGCGCCGGGTTTGCGCACGGCCTGGATCGTCTTCGACAGGATCACGTAGTCGAACGACCGGTCGGGGAAGAACGTCAGATCCTCGTCGGCGTTGCCCTGCACCACGGAAAGGCCCTTGCCGACGCACGCGTTCACGCCCGCCTGCGACAGCTCCATGCCGCGGCCCTTGACCTGCTTCTCGCGCACGAGCCGTTGCAGCAGCGCGCCGTCACCACAGCCCACGTCGAGCACGCGCGAGTGCGCGCGGACGAGACCGACGATGACTTCATAGTCCGCACGGGCAGGCTTCACTTGCGCACCCCCGCAGGCAGGCCGCGCGCTGCCGCTGCCGCGTCGATAAAGCCGGCGAGCGCGTGTTCGAACGCGGGCTCTTCGACCAGGAACGCGTCGTGGCCCTTGTCGGTGTCGATCTCCACGTAGGACGCCTCGCACCCCGCCGCGATCAGCCCGCGCACGATCTGCTTGCCGCCCTCGGGCGGGTAGTGCCAGTCCGACGAGAACGAGAACCCGCAGAACCGCGTCTGCGAGTCCCGGAACGCATGCGGCAGCGCGCCGCCGAAGTCTGCCGCGAGGTCGAAATAGTCGATGGCGCGGGTGATGTAGAGATACGAGTTCGCATCGAAGCGATCGACGAAGCTCTGGCCCTGATGGCGCAGATAGCTTTCCACCTGGAAGTCCGCGTCGAACCCGAACGACACCTTTTCCCGCTCCTGCAAGGCGCGATCGAACTTGCGATGCAACGCTTGCTCCGAAAGATAGGTGATATGCGCCGCCATGCGCGCTACCGCGAGGCCCTTCGACGGGCGCACGCCTTCCGACAGATAGTCGCCATTGCGCCAGTCGGGATCGGCCATGATCGCCTGGCGGCCGACTTCGTAGAAGGCGATGTTCTGTGCGGAGTGCCGCGCCGCCGTCGCGATCGGCGCGCACGCAAACACGCGCTTGGGGTAGGCCGCCGCCCACTGCAGCGCCTGCATGCCGCCGAGCGACCCGCCGATGACGCAGAACAGTTCCTCGATCCCCAGCGCCTCCACCAGCATGGCCTGCGCACGCACCATGTCGGCGATGGTGAACACCGGAAACCGCAGGCCCCACGGGCGCCCGTCGGCGTGGAACGACGCGGGGCCGGAACTGCCCATGCAGCCGCCCAGCACGTTGGCGCAGATCACGAAGAAACGGTTGGTGTCGATCGGCTTGCCCGGCCCGACGATGCGCGGCCACCAGGCTGGCCGCCCGGTCACCGGGTTGGAGCTGGCGACATACTGGTCGCCGGTTAGCGCGTGGCAGACCAGGACGGCATTCGACTTGTCCGCCGCCAATTCGCCGTACGTCTCGTAGCCAATGGTTAATGGCGCGAGCTTGTCGCCGCTGGAGAACTGCAACGGCTGATCGTCGCCGAACGTGATGGTGCGCAGGCCGCCGGCGGAGGACCAGCTGCGTGCGGAATCGGCGGCCAGGGAACCGGCCAGAGAACCTGATTGGGGGGCGGGCGTGCGAGTCATCGTCGCCACGATAGCGCGCGTTGCGCGCAAAGTACCCCTCTTGAAGTGAAGACGGTTTGCATCGCCGCTTGGCGGGGGTCCTGTGAGTGAATTAGGGTCATGCAGATGTCACAGGATTCTTTCGCAGCGCCCGCTGCCTCCCCGTCTGACCCGTCGCTGGAGGAGGCGCGCGCCGCCATCGATGCGGTGGACGACCGCTTGCTGGCGCTGATCGCGGAGCGTGCGGCGCTCTCGGCCGGGATTGCCGCCGCCAAGGGCGCGACGCCGACGGTCTCGCCGCTGCGTCCGGCCCGCGAGGTGGCGATCCTGCGCCGCCTGATCGCCAAGGCGCCGGCTGGTACGGACCCGGTCATGGTGGTGGAGGTGTGGCGCGCGCTGATCGCCGACAACCTGCGCCGCCAGAAGTGCGTCGAGGTGTTCACCGGCGGCGCCATCGACACCGTGCGACTGTTCGACATGGCGCGCCGCCACTTCGGCGCCGGCGCGAAGATCACCCGCCAGGAAGACGCCCGCGCGACGCTGAACAAGATGCTGGATACCCCGGCGGCCGCCGCCGTGCTGCCTTTCCCCGGCAAGTCCGGAGCCGGCGGCTGGTGGCCGATCCTGGCGGAGCGCCGCTTCCATGACGCCGCGATCATCGCCGCCCTGCCGCTTAGGGGCGACGGCGAACCGGAGGCGGCGGTCGTCACCGTCGGCGCGCCGCTGGAGAAGGCGGGAGAGGACCACAGCCTCGTGCTCGCGTTCGATCCCCATCACCGGCTCGTGCGCGCCTTGAACGAGGCGCACCTAAAGGGCACAGAGGTCGCCCGCGTGAACGCGACCGTGCTCATCCGGTTCGACGAGTTCGTCGGAACGGACGATCCGCGCCTGATCCCCATGGCGAAAGCGGGCCTCGACGGGTTGCGCGTTGTTGGCTGCTACGCGCGCCTCTGAAGAACTGAAAGTCTGACGTCATGGCGCCCCGGCCGCTTCCCGGCATCCTGAACATCGAGCCCTACAAGGGCGGTGAGTCCGTGCTGCCGGGCATCGCCAAGCCGATCAAGCTCGCGTCCAACGAAAACCCGCTGGGCGCCAGCGCTGCGGCGAAGAAGGCGTTCGCCGACGCTGCGGCGAGCTTGCACATCTATCCCGAAGGCGGCGCGACGCTGCTGCGCCGTGCGATCGCCACGCGCTACGGCCTCGACGCCGACCGCATCGTGTGCGGCGCAGGCTCCGACGAGATCTTCCAGCTGCTCGGTCGCGCCTACCTCGCGCCGGGCGACGAGATCGTGCAGTCGCAGTATGCGTTTCTGGTCTATCGCCTGATCGCGCAGACGGCGGGCGCCGAGGTGCGCACCGCGCCGGATCGCGACTACACCGTCGATGTGGATGCGATGCTCGCGGCGGTGACCGCGAAGACGAAGATGGTGTTTCTCGCCAACCCCAACAATCCGACCGGCACCTACCTGCCGGTGCAGGAAGTGCGGCGTCTGCACGCGGGCCTGCCGGAAGACGTGCTGTTGGTGCTCGACAGCGCGTACGCGGAATACGTGCGTCGCAACGACTACGCCGCCGGCGTCGAGCTCGTGTCGGAATTCGACAACGTGATCATGACGCGCACGTTCTCGAAGATTCACGGACTGGCGGCGTTGCGGCTTGGCTGGGCGTACGGTTCGGCGAGCGTGATCGACGTGCTCAACCGTGTACGCGGGCCGTTCAACGTGTCCACCGCCGCGCAGCGCGCCGGCATTGCTGCGATCGAGGATGGCGCGTTCGCGGACGCATCCGCCGAACACAACGCCGTCGAACTGGCGCGCGCGACGAAATCGTTGAAGGCGTTGGGCTTCGACGTGACGCCCAGTGTCGCGAATTTCGTGCTGATCCACTTCCCCAAAACGCCGGGCCGCACATCCGCCGACGCCGATGCGTTCATGCGCAGCAAGGGCTTCATCCTGCGCGCGCTGAAGGTCTATGGCCTGCCGAACGCGCTGCGCCTCACGATAGGCACGACTGCCGAGAACGACGGCGTGCTGGCGGCATTAGCAGCGTTCGCAAAATCATGACGTTCAACCGGGTCGCCATCATCGGCGTCGGCCTGATCGGGTCGTCGATCGCACGTGCGATGCGCGCCAAAGGCGTCGCCGCAGCGATCAGCCTCTACGACGCCTCGCCCGATGTCCGCGCGCGCGCTACGGCGCTGGGTCTTGGCGATGTGTTTGAAACTGCTCCGGAAGCTGTCACCGACGCCGACCTCGTGGTGCTCGCCACGCCGATCGGCGTGATGGGCGCGGCGACGCAGGAGTTCGCGCTGGCGCTGAAGTCCGGCGCAATCCTGACCGATGTCGGCTCCACCAAGCGCGCGGTGATCGACGCTATCGCCGCACACGCGCCGGCGCATGTGTTTGTCGTGCCGGGCCACCCGATCGCGGGCACCGAGCAGTCCGGCCCCGATGCGGGGTTTGCATCGCTGTTTGAAAACCGCTGGACGATCCTCACGCCGCTGCCGGACGCACGGCCCGCGTACGCCGACGCCGTTGCGCGGTTGTCGGCGTTCTGGGAAGCGCTCGGTGCGAACGTCGAGATCATGGACGCCGATCGCCACGATCTTGTGCTCGCCATCACCAGCCACGTGCCGCACCTGATTGCGTTCAACATCGTCGCGACAGCCGAAGACCTGGAAAACGTGACGGAATCCGAGATCGTGAAGTATTCCGCCGGCGGCTTCCGCGATTTCACGCGGCTTGCAGCGTCCGATCCCACCATGTGGCGCGACGTGTTCCTCGCCAACCGCGAAGCGGTGCTCGAAATCCTCGGCCGTTTCACGGAAGATCTGGCGGCGCTGCAACGCGCGATCCGCTGGGGCGATGGCGATGTGCTGCACGACATCTTCACACGCGCACGCCGGGTGCGCCGCGAGGTCATCGACGCCGGGCAGGATACGCCCGCGCCGAACTGGGGCCGCGATCAGTCGGAAGAATAAAGCGGCTTGGCCTGCGCCACCCGCAGACCAGCGAATGTCCACCAGCCGTTTGTCGCGCGCAGATCCACCGGCTGCGCGCCGGCTGGTGTGATATGCAGGACGCCTTCGAAGCGATGCGCGGCGTCGAGTTTGAGTTCGCCTTCGCCGACGACGGCGGTCTGCGCGTAACCCACATCGAACCGCTCGACACGAAACGCGCCAGTCCACGTACGCAGCGGATTGTTGCTGGCGAGCGTGGCGCTTTCGGTGGCGACCACGGCGGCGTTGAAATGATCGAATGGCGCAAGATCATTGAGCGCCGCGAACGGCGTCGGCCCCACCCAGTTTTTCGTTTCCAGAACAAGCTGCGCATCGGCGGCGTTACGCGGATCGGGCCGGACGTGGAGGAGAAGACTCTCGATCTCCGTCGGCAGGCCCGAACCATGCGCCACGCGGACGCCCGCGACATCAAGCGACGCACGCGCGAGCGCGTTGTCGGCGCCGAAGCGCACGCTCATTTCGCCTTTCGTCGCCTGCAGGTCATGGGCGACTCCGTCGGTTGTCGTCCATCGCACCCCATCGGCGAGGCCGATGATCAGATGGCGCGGATTGGAGAGATTGATGCTCAGCGGCAGGCGGCGCGATTCAAACCGGACGAACGGCATGGGTGTCGCCCGCGCCTCTTCTATGGTCAGCGTCAGATGCAACGGAAAGCCGCTGGCGCTGACGCGCGTGTAACCCGCATCCATGCCCACAGCGTTGGCGCGCACGATCGCCGCGTCGAGCGCTTTCAGCGCCGTGTCCTTTGCGATGAACCAGTAGCCGCTCCACCCCGCGCAGAAGAGCGCAAACAGCGCCCACGGGATGTAGAGGCCGAGGCGGCGAGGGCGGGGGCGAGGCGATAAGGAAGGAGCCATTCCGGCAACGTAGGGCGGATAGAGCGCAGCGCAATCCGGCATGGGGGCGCGTGGCGTGGACGCGGCGGGTTGCGCTGCGCTCTATACGCCCAACGGGGGGGGTGGTCGGGCGGCGAGCAGCGCGTTCGACGCCGTTTCGATGCGCTCTTCCAGCGTGCGCATGAACTCCTCGCGCGACAGGCCCGGCGCGATCGGCGGTAATATCTGCACCGTCGCGACACCCGGCCGCCGGATCAGCCCCTTCGCCGACCAGATGCGACCTGTGTCCAGCGCCACCGGCACGCATGGCACGCCGAGGTCGCGGTAGATCGCCGCGACGCCGGGTTTGTAGTCGCCCTTCACGCCAGGGTCCTGGCGTGTGCCTTCCGGAAAAATGATGATCTGGCGGCCCGCCTCTTTCGCGGGCCGCGCCGCGCGCAGCAGCTTCTTCAACGCCGACGCCTGCGCCTCGCGGTCGATCGGGATCATGCCCATCGCCTTGGCGTACCAGCCCAGCACCGGCGCGCTGAGCAATTCCTGCTTGAGCACGAAAGCCGGTGAGTCAAACATCAGGAACGGCACCAACGTGTCGAGCATCGACTGGTGCTTGGCCGCGACGACGGCCGCGCCCTTTGGCGCATGTTCCTGGCCGGTGAACACCACGCGCGCGCCGACGATCCAGCGCAGGCCCCACAACGCCATGCGCGTCCACAGCCGGCCCGCGCCGAGTTCGACC
>JANNVF010000017.1:0-3679 GCA_031414315.1 Hyphomonadaceae bacterium
ACAATCCGCACCGGCTCCACTCTACCCTCGGCTATATCTCACCAGCCGAGGCCGAGCGCCGGAGCGCGTAAACCGCGTCCACTTTTTCGAGGGAAGATCAGCGCGCCGTTTTTGCGGCCGTGCTTGTCTTCACGAAAATCAGCGGCGATGGGTTCGATTGTACTAACGCTATCCGCGCTCTTGCTGAGTGCGTCGAAAGTCGAGGGACCTTTTAGTAGGGAGGCCCATGACAACTCGGCTCCAGACCCCGATCATCCTGCGACGTGACAAATGGCATATTTGTCATACTCTAACGCCGTGGCGGACGCGCAGGCATACATCACGGTCACGATTGATCTTAACGATCCGATTGAATTGTCGGATTTCGTTGGCCTTTTCGCGTCCATGGCCAAACAGTTTGACGACTATCTCAGGGAGAAGCACCCCGACCTACACGGCGAGGGGCACATCTACATCAAGGAAGTGCGTCAGGGGTCCATCGTGGCCGACCTGATTCCGATGATGGCGATCCTAGTCGACTCCATGGACAAGGCCCTCATCGTCAAACAGTTTTCTGAGTGAATGGCCGCGCGCATCCGCCCCTTTCTCGCCGGGCAATGGCTTGAGGGCGCCCGTAAGTCAGACATCGCCGATCTGACAGACATGGTCAAAGCCGTGGCCAACAATAACGGCGAAGCCCGCATCGAAAGCGTGCGCTATGTGGACGGTAAGGCCCAGAAGGCGCTTGCGATCCAGTTCGATACTACGGCCGCACGGAAGGTCATCGAAACGGGAGCAGCCCAGAGGGCCGACCTCGACAAGCGCGACAATGCCGATTTTGTGAACGTGCTGATGGTTTTCGTTCAGGCGAACGTCAAAGAACCGGAACTGGGTAAACGGTCCGGGGAACGTGTTCGCATCGAGGCTATCGAGCGGTCGGAGAAGCCCATCACCTACGAATCCGAGCTGGCGCGTCAGCGGATAAAGAGCGAGATTGATACCGCCGGTGAAAACGTCTTCAAAAAGGGGTTCTTCGTCGATGTGAACGTGGAATCTTACGGCGGGCGCCGCGTGGCCTACAAGATCAAGCACGTCCATGATGTTATCGACATCGAAACAGCATAGGTGAGGCAACCTCCACTCACCGCGCTCCGCCGATGAGGGCAAGCCACGCGTAGGACCCTGCGGGTGGCGCCGAGGGCGAGCGACAGCTTAAGGACATTCCCCTCAAGCAATAGGTTCTACCCAAAGGCCGCTCGCCATATGTGAACGGATGCTGACCCACATCGCTGGATTGAACGGTCTTAGGGTGCTATGCAGCGCGCCGAACTTCGGAACGGGTGGCCCCTTTGTGGCCCCTTTTGGCAAATGGGCCTTTCCGCGATGAAGTCCGACCCTATGGAAACACTGGGGTTTGCGGGTGTAGCTCAATGGTAGAGCTCTAGTCTTCCAAACTAGTGACAGGGGTTCGATTCCCCTCACCCGCTCCAGCCTTCATGCAGCGCAAATCTGGAAGCGAAGCACCGGTCCGTTCCAGGCGCTGGTCTGGACGTCGATTTCTTCCATGTCCTGCACGCCGGGATGTCCGCGAACGGCGCTGCGCCAGAAGGCGAGCGCGCCGACGTTGCGCCGGGCCACGGCGGCTTCCCATACACCCGGATACCGGTTGAGAATCGCGCGCACGGCGGCGGTCCCGATTCCGCCGCGGCGGTATTTCCGCGCGATGAAAAACTCCGCCATGTTGCGCGCGACCGGATGACCGGTGTGCGATGCGTCGTTCAGCAGCGCAAATCCGGCCAGCCGGCCCTCACACCGCAGCAACAACGGAATGTGGTTCGCGTCCCGCCAGTACGGATCCAGCGGATAGGCGCCAAAGCGCCCGTCATCTTCCAGATCGCCGCGCGGCGTTCCGGCCCACTGTTCGGAGAAATCGTGGATGTAGAGCTGCATCAGGTTGGCGAGCGCGAGACGCTCGTCAGCCTGCGCGACGATCACATCGACGTCCGCCACCTACAGCGCCTTCAGCCACGGAATCAGCAGCGCGTTCACCTCGGCGGGGCGCTCCTGCTGGGTCCAGTGGCCGCAGCCATCGAGAATGTAGGCGCCCTGCAGGTTCGGCAGGTGCGGCTTCATCAGCGCGATCGGGTCGGAGCCCGGAATCATCTTCAGCACGAGATCGCGCGAGCCGCCGATGAACAGCGCGGGCTGATCGATGGCGCGGTTGGGCAGACGGCGGATCCACGCGAAATCGCGCCTGTGGTTGCGATAGCGGTTGAGCGGCCCGCGAAAACCTGAGGCCTGAAACTCGCCGACGAAATAGTCCTCGTCCGTCGCCGTCAGCCATGCGGGGAACGGTTGGGGGTCCGGCAGGCGATCGAGCAGCGTGGCGCCGTGCGCCTTGTCGGGCGGCCAGGTGTTGTCGGGCGCATCGCCACTGATGGCGTAGTAGAACTTGCGCAACGCGCCGCGCACGTCGGCCTCCATTTCCGCTTCGGCGACTCCCTCGTCCTGGAAGTAGACCTGATAGAAGAAGCGGCCGTTCTCGGTGAAGATCTTCGAGACGATGTCGATGAACGGCGCCGGCGGCTCGCCCAGATGCGGCACCGACAGCCCCGCCACCGCGCGCACCCGATCGGGCCGCGCGAACGCGGTCGTCCACACGATCGGCGCGCCCCAGTCATGGCCCACGAGGATCGCCTTGCGGTCGGGCGACAACGCCTCGATCACGCCCGCCACATCGGCGACGAGATGCTGCATCGCATACGCGTCCACGGCGGGGGGTTTGTCGGAGCCGCCATAGCCACGCACGTCGATGGCGCAGGCGGTGAAGCCCGCCGCAGCGACCGGCCCGATCTGATGGCGCCAGGAATACCAGGACTCCGGGAAGCCGTGCACGAACACGACGAGCGGGCCCTTGCCCTCCACGACGGCGCGCAGCCGGATGCCGTTGGTCTCGATGAAACGGAAACTGGACATGGAGCCAAGCTAGCGGCGACGGGCAGCGGTTCCTAGAGGCTGACCTCAGCCTTGTGGCACACCCTTCTGTTCCGGCGCGATGACCGCAGCCGCGACATGGCCTTCGTGGGCGCCGTCATTGGCCATGGCGTAGTCGGCAGTCCCGACGGGCCTTCACGTACCAGTCCTCGCGCACTGGGGGACCAACAGAACAGGTCTGGGGTGTTCAGATCGCGGCGCGTTTGCCAGCCTTTGCTCGCGCGTCGCGCGAAGGCTGGTGGAAGGGGCTGGATTCGAACCAGCGTACACTCTCGTGGGCAGATTTACAGTCTGCTGCCATTAACCACTCGGCCACCCTTCCGCACCGGAGGCCGGCTTTCGCCAGCCGCAGAAGGGCTCTAGAAGACCCCCTCTTTTGCGGAGCGCGTCTTATAGTCAGGTCCCATCACCCGCTCAATAGGCGTGGGCCGCAGCGCCTGCAGTCGTCAGGTCCGGTGGAAACGCGCTGGATCTGGGGCGTCCACGCGAGCCTTGCGGTGCTGGCCAACCCCGCCCGGCGGATCGACCGGATCATCGCCAGCCGCAACGCCGCCGATCGGCTGCCGGCCACGTTCAGCCCCGACGTCCTGGAACCCGGCGCCATCGATGCGTTGCTGCCACCGGGCGCGGTGCACCAGGGTCTCGCGGTGCGCGCCGATCCGCTGGAGCCGTTCGATCTCGGCGAGGCGTGTGCGCCGGCGGATGG
>JANNVF010000018.1:0-5671 GCA_031414315.1 Hyphomonadaceae bacterium
GCGCTTGCAATCGCATCAAAGTCGATGTCATCCGACCAACGCCCGGCTGGCCGACGCTGTAGGCCGTCTTTTAGACATATGCCGTATTGATATACGTTGAGGGTAAATTGCGTCTCTGCACTCGCGCGCCAGATACCGCGCAGATGGCGTTCGTTAATAGCTTTTAGCGTGCCGCCAACATCTACCGCATGATTGGTGTTTATGAAGTTGAAGCGATCTTGCATCGCTCTGTTGCAGTCGAGATGCAGCAACCAGAGGGCATAGGTATCCCGGTAAATGCTGGCTAGGTCTCGCAAGCCGCAAGTAAAGTGAAATGGAGTCTCCTTTCCATCCTCGTCCATGCGTCTGCTCCAAGATCAGATGACTCACAGCGGAATATTATCGTGCTTCTTCCACGGGTTCTCCAGCTTCTTGCCCTTCAGCGCGCGCAGTGAGCGCACGATGCGGCGGCGCGTTTCGCGCGGCATGATCACGTCGTCGAGGTAGCCCAGTGACGCCGCCACGAACGGGTTGGCGAAGCGGTCCTGGTATTCCTTCGTGCGCGCGGCGATCTTCTCGGCGTCGCCGATATCGGCGCGGAAGATGATCTCCACCGCGCCCTTGGCGCCCATCACCGCGATCTCGGCGGTGGGCCAGGCGTAGTTCACGTCGCCGCGCAGGTGCTTGGACGCCATGACGTCATAGGCGCCGCCGTAGGCCTTGCGCGTGATGACGGTGACTTTCGGCACGGTGGCCTCGCCATACGCGAACAGCAGCTTCGCGCCGTGCTTGATGAGGCCGCCGTATTCCTGCTTCAACCCAGGGAGAAATCCGGGCACGTCCACGAACGTCACGATCGGGATGTTGAACGCATCGCAGAACCGCACGAACCGCGCGGCCTTGCGGCTCGCGTCGATGTCCAGCACGCCGGCCAGCGTCATCGGCTGGTTGGCCACGAAGCCGACGGTGGAGCCTTCGAGGCGCCCGAACGCGGTGATGATGTTCTTGCCGAAATCACGCCCGATCTCGAACAGGTCGCCCTCGTCGGCGACCTTCTCCAGCAGCTCCTTCATGTCGTAGGGCTTGTTGGGATTGTCAGGGATGAGGCTGTCGAGCGAGGGATCCTCGCGCTCGCCATCGTCGAACACCGGCCGCACCGGCGGCTTCTCGCGGTTGCTGCTCGGCAGGAAATCGATCAACCGGCGCATTTCCGAAAGCGTCTCGAAGTCGTTCTCGAACGCGCCGTCCACCACGCCCGACTTCGCCGCGTGCACGCGCGCGCCGCCGAGTTCTTCGTGCGTGACGGTTTCGTTCGTCACCGTCTTCACGACGTCCGGCCCGGTCACATACATGTAGCTCGTGTCGCGGACCATGAAGATGAAGTCGGTCATCGCCGGCGAGTAGACGTCGCCGCCCGCGCACGGGCCCATGATCACGCTGATCTGCGGGATGACGCCGGAGCCCAGGATGTTCTTCATGAAGATGTCGGCGTAGCCGGCGAGCGACTGCACGCCTTCCTGGATGCGCGCGCCGCCGGCGTCGAAGATGCCGATGATCGGGGCGCCGTTGGTGATCGCCATGTCCTGGACCTTCACGATCTTCTCGGCGTGCGCCATCGAGAGCGAGCCGCCGAACACCGTGAAGTCCTTGGAGAACACGTAGACGACGCGGCCGTTGACCGTGCCCCAGCCGGTGACGACCCCGTCGCCGGGTATCTTTTGATCGGCCATGCCGAAATCGGCATTCCGGTGCTCGACGAACATGTCGAACTCCTCGAACGAGCCGGGATCGAGCAGCAGCTCCACACGCTCGCGCGCGGTCAGCTTGCCCTTGGCGTGCTGGCTCGCCATCCGCTTCTCGCCGCCGCCCGCCCGCGCGGCCTGCCGCTTGGCCTCAAGCGCTTCGATGATGGTCTTCATGGGAGGGGCCTTCGTGAGCAACGATGTTGCTTCGGTGCTAGCGAGGGCGGGGCGGGGTGGCAAGAACGGACCCCGGATGGCCGGCGCGTCCCAGTGCGTCAGCCGCCCTGGAGCGCGCGCAGGCGAGCGGCAAGAGCGCGGGGGAGTTTGCGGTCGGCGAGACCGGGCGCCTCGACGCCGTGCTCGGAACGGCTGAACAGGGTCACCGGCGTCCTGCCGCTGTTGTCATAGACGAACACCGCATCGGCGCGCAGCCCGAACCATTCCAGATTGTCCAGACTGCGCGCCCAGCGCGGCGCGATCCGGTCGTCCGGCACGCCGTGACCACCTTTGGCGACGCGCTGGCGCACGCGCTGTCTGGAGAGCGTTGGCGACCGCAAGCAAACATAGACCAGCACGACAATGAAGCTCGCGGCGCGCGCGGCATTGAGCAGGGGCCGATACTTGTCCGATGAAAGGACTGTCTCCACGACGACCGATCGCCGTTCGTCGATGGCGCGGGCCAGAGCTGCATCTGTCTCGCGCGCCGCAAACAGATTGGTCTCGTCTGACGGACGCGCGCCAGCGGCCTCGAGCCGTCTCGCGAGGTCATCTGCGTTCAGACGCAAGACCGGTTGATTGCCGAAAAATTCGCGCAAGATGCCGCCGGGACCCAGGTGCGCGATGGTCGTTTTGCCTGCGCCGTTCGGCCCGGCGACGATGACGAGCACCGGTCGTTCCGGTCGCGCCATCGTGTGCGATCAGGCGCGCTTGGCCTGACGTGTCCGCGCGGTTGCAGACTTCGCCGGAGGACGCGTTTTCTTGGCGGCCTTTTTGGCGACCTTGACAGGCGCCTTTGATTTGACGCCGACGGTCGCGGCCGGCGCATCCTTGGCCAGCGCTTCGGTGACGCGCTTGGCGGCGGCGCGACGGATCTGTTCAGCGGTGGGCATGCGAAACGACATCCATCACTCCTACCACAAAAACCCCTAGCCGCGAAGCGCCGCGAAATACCGCCCCAGCGTTTCGAACTCCGCCTCCAGCGCATCAAGGCGTTTGCGCGCAATGAAATCCTCGCCCCACGTCTCCAGTTGCCACAGGTCGTCGAGGCTGCCGGCCCTGAATGCCGCGTCCGCATCGAGCCGCCCGCGCGCGAGCGCCAGGCCGATGACGCCGGAGCCGGCGATGCCGACGGCATTGCTGAGACCGGTCAGCGCGAAGTCGTCAAACGTCTGCGCCGCCGCCGCGAACGCCGCGCGCGCTTCTGGCGGCTGCGCCACGGCGATGACTCCCGTTGTCACGATCAACGGCGCGCCGAGGTCATCGGTCGCCCACGCCACCAGCGGGTCCCATGCGTCGGCCTGCCGCTGCACCAGCGCGTCCGGCTTTTCGGCGCGGTGGCAGACGAGATCAGTCGCCGCGTAGCCCGCGATGCTTTCCACGATGCGCGGGCGCGTGCGCGGCGTGTGATCGATCACGACGTTGACGATCTTGGTCAGCGGCATCGTTTCGGGCCGCACGTGGGCGACCTGCTCGCGCCACTCCCGCGCGCAGGCTTCCGCGAGCGCGAGTGTCGGCGCCAGAAAGGGCGCCTTCTCCGGCGTGCGCAGCTGCTTGCCGTCGATCAGCACCGTGAAGCCGCCGTCGCGCGCGCCCGCCGTGGCGTCATCGTAGAACCGTTTGTGCGTGCCGTGATCGTCGTTCGTCATGGCGGTGAGGTCGGTCAGCGCGCCGCCGAGGTCAAGGGCGCGCGACATCAACGCACGTTAGGCCGGCGCCTTGGCCCAGTCCGCGAGGGCGATCGCCAGCGCCGGCATGTCCTCCACGATGTGATGGGCGCCGCCGGACCGGATTTCGTCCACGGTGTGAAACCCCCATGTGACACCCTGCGCGTACACGCCCGCCGCGCGCGCCATCGCCATGTCGAAACTCGTGTCGCCGATCATCACGGTGTCGGCGGAAGCGGCGCCGACCGCGTCTATGACGAGGCGCAGCATGTGCGGGTCGGGCTTGCCGGGGCCGTCGTCGGCGCAGTGCGCCGCGTCGAACCAGCCGACGAAGTCATGCGTCTCCAGAAAGGCGTCTACCCCGCGCCGCGCCTTGCCGGTCGCGACACCGAGCCGCCAGCCGTCCTCGCGCAGTTGCGCCACCAGATCACGGGCGCCGGCGTAGAGCGGCTCATGATGCCCCGCCGCGCGGTTGGCCACGAACGCGTCCTTGTAGGCGTCCGCCAGCAGCGCGTAGCGCTCTTCCGGCAGGTCCGGCGCCAGCGTGGCGATGGCCGGCCGCAGCGATAGCCCGACGATCTTGCGCGTGGCCGCGTAGCCGGGCGGCGGCAGCGACAGCGCCGTGAACGCCAGGTCCATGGCGTCGGCGATGGAGCGGCGGCTGTCGACCAGTGTGCCGTCGACGTCGAATACAGCGAGCTTGCCTGTCATCTCTTTCGGCACTTTTTCCGGCATCTTCCGGGGGAGATCGGTTGCGTGGGGGTCGTCATCGCCGTTCATGTGGAGCGAGTCGATGGCGCATTTCGGGCAAGAGGTTAATACTCGCCCGCGCTGCCGGGGGCACAGAAGGAGCGGGCGTCGTGGGTTTCCTGTTGTCTCCGTACGGGAGGGTGAGCCGGCGCGGGTTCTGGCTGGGCTATGTGCTGACCTTCGTGGTTCTCCTGGTGGGCGCGTATTTCGCCGATGAGGCGCTCACGCGGGATGCGCCAATCCGCCTGCCGGATCTGCTGGAGCCGTTGCAGTGGGCGCTCGACATCGTCGGCGGGCCGGTGACGCTGGCGGTGATCGTGCTGATCCCGTGGGTGGCGACGATGATGGTGCTGAAGCGATTGCACGATCGCGGCTTCAGCGGGCTGATCCTGGTGTGGAAGGGGATCGTGGTCCTCGGCCTCTGCTGGCTCGCGTTCAGCGCCCACACGTTCATCCCCGGACCGATGGGCATGACCGTGGAGATTATCGCAGCGGTGGTCGCGGTGCTGATGGTGCTGCGGCTTGTGGTGATCGTGCTGTTGCTCGCCGGGCAGGATGGCGAGAACCGCTTCGGGGCCGATCCGCTCGAACGGCGTTAGCCCGAATTCGCTAGTCAGGGATCGCGTCGAACGCGATCGTGAGGCGCTCCACGCCGTCGCGAAACGGCACGGTGCCGTGCCACATGCAGGATGGAAACAGCACAAGCCGGCCGGGGCGGGGCTCCACGAAGCGTTCGGCGGTGACGCCGGGCGTCGGCCAGCGCGGTTCGCCGAACTGGATCCAGCCCTGATGGTCGTTGGCGCCGGCGACGCCTGGCGGCACCGCGACATAGTACGCCGAACTGATCCAGCCTTCGGGATGCACGTGGTTGACGTGATAGCCGCCGGGCTTGAGGCGCACCGACCAGCAGCCCACCACTTTCGCGCGGCCTGACTTCGGCTTGCGCGACCACACGGGATGGTCCGGATCGTCCGGCATCGCCGCGATATGTGCGGTGAGCGTATCATTGATGAGGCGCAGGAACGCCTTGATCACCGGGTCATCGACCTCGAGCAGACTCTTCGATGTCTGCGTGCCGTTCTTCAGCGACTGGTCGATGGGATGGGCGTCGAGCGTGTGCATCGCGCGGAGACAGTTCGCGAGCGCGGCGTTGAACGCTTCAAAGGACTCGTAGCCCTCCGGCGTCGCCAGATCGTAGGGGCGCACCATCTGCTCGAAATCGTAGAGCGTCGCGTACGCCGGATCGCCGCGCATGCGCAGCGCCACAGCTTCATGCGCGAGCCACGCCGAGTTGTGCGGAAACGCGGCGCGCGCGGC
>JANNVF010000019.1:0-3417 GCA_031414315.1 Hyphomonadaceae bacterium
TGCGGCCGTGCACGCCCGCAGGCTGCGTGATCCTGGCCAAGACAACGGGCGAAGCGCTCGCCGGCAAGCAGTGTGTCGTGATCGGTCGCTCGATCCTCGTCGGCCGGCCCACGGCGATGCTGTTTCTGATGGAGGACTGCACGATCACCATCGCGCACTCGAAGACTCGCGACCTCGCGGGCGTGTGCCGCAGCGCCGACATCCTCATCCCCGCCATCGGTCGCGCCGAGATGGTGCAGGGCGACTGGGTCAAGGAGGGCGCCATCGTCATCGATGTCGGCACCAACCGGGTGCCGGCGCCGGAGAAGGGCGACGGCAAGACGCGACTGGTGGGCGATGTCGCCTATGCGGCGGCGTCCGAACGCGCCGGCTGGATCACGCCAGTGCCCGGCGGCGTCGGGCCGATGACCATCGCCGGCCTGTTGCGCAACACGGTACTGGCCGCCTGCGCCCGGCGCGGCTGGACGATTCCGCCGGGGCTCTGAACGCCGGAACCTGACGGCGTTGTCATGCGTTCATCGGGGAACCGTGATAATTCGTGGACCGTATCCCGGGAGGAGGACCCCTCATGCGTAAAGTCATTCTAGCTGCCGCCGCCGTTATGGCGCTCGGCGTTTCTGCTTGTGAAACAACCGGTTACGGCGCGGCGCCGGGCTATGGCGGTGGCGGCGTCGCCGGTACGCGTCTTTCGTCGTGCATGCGCAATGCGCTGATCGGCGCCGGCATCGGCGCAGTCGCCGGCGCGGTCGCAGGCTCGGAGAACAACCGGGGTGAAAACGCCGCGATTGGCGCGGTCGTTGGCGGCGGCGCCACGTTCGGCGTCTGCAAGTACCTCGACAACCAGCAGCAGTCGCGCATCGAAGGCGCCTACCAGAACGCGCTGCAGAACAACGCGCCGGTGGGCATGAACTGGGTCGGCGCCTCAAGCCGCACCTATGTGCTGAACGTGCAACGTCCGCAGTACACGCCGGGCCAGCCGCAGTGCCGCACGATCAACGCCACCCTGAACGTCAGCAACCAGGGTCCGCAGCAATTGCCGACCGAAACCTACTGCAACAACGGCAGCGGTGGTTGGTCGCCGGTCGCCTGATCGAAGACGCTTCCTAAATGCGAAGGCCCCGGATTGCTCCGGGGCCTTTTGCTGTGCGGGTGCGCGGTATCAGCGCCGCTTTTTCCTGGCGTTCTTCTTGCCCATGACGGGTTTGCCGTCTTCGGGCCGGTCCCGCGACGGACCTTTCCCGCGTGGTGTGCCCTTGCCGGCCGGTCGGCTACTGCGGCCGAACGCGCCACGATTGTGCGTCGGGCGCGGACGCGGCGCGCCCGGCACGGCGTCGAGCGGATCGCTCAGGATGCGGAAGAGAAGACCGCCCGAGATCGGCACGGCGTCCTCAAGCCGCACCTCAACCTTCTGCCCCAGCTGGTAGCGCCGCCCACTGCGCTCGCTCACCAGGGCGTGCGCGCCTTCGTCGTGATGGTAGCGGTCCTCCAGCGACGAGATCGGCACCAGGCCGTCGGCGTTGGTGTCGGTGAGTTTCACGAACAGGCCGAAGCGGGTGACGCCCGAAATGCGTCCCTCGAACTCTGCGCCCACGCGATCGGCCAGGAACGCGGCGATGTAGCGATCCGTCGCCTCACGCTCGGCGGCCATCGAGCGGCGCTCGCAGGTGACGATGTGCTGCGAGATTTCATCGAGCCGCGATTGCTCGTCCTGCGTCTGCCCATCCGCGCCAAGTCCCAGCGCCCGCACCAGCGCACGGTGCACCACGAGATCGGCGTAGCGGCGGATGGGTGAGGTGAAGTGCGCGTAGCGCGCAAGATTGAGTCCGAAGTGGCCGATGTTATCGGGACTGTAGATCGCCTGCGCCTGCGTACG
Source organism: Hyphomonadaceae bacterium (assembly GCA_031414315.1). GTDB lineage: Bacteria > Pseudomonadota > Alphaproteobacteria > Caulobacterales > Aquidulcibacteraceae > VFBF01. Next base: position 1,874 of record JANNVF010000019.1, read on the forward strand.
CAGCACGACTTCGTTGACGACGTCGGCGTTTTCCGTTTGCGCGGCGAGTTCGAGCAAGCGGTTGAAGCGCGCCGGCAGGATCACCTGTCCCTGCGCCCAGTTGAGGCCCACCGTCGGCAGGAAGTCCGTCAGCGACGCGATCTTGGCGTCGGACGGCGTGTCGTGGATGCGGTAGATCAGTGGCGTCTGCTTCTGCTCCAGCGTTTCTGCGGCGCAGACGTTGGCCATGATCATCATCTCTTCGATGAGTTTGTTGGCCTCCAGGGTGACTCGCTTGGTGACCCCCGCGACCTGGCCGTTTTCCGCGAACACGATGCGGTGCTCGGTCGAGTTGATATTGAGCGGCTGGCGGCGATCGCGACCGAGCTTCAGGCACTGGTACGCCGCCCATAGCGGCTTCATGATCTGGTCGACCAACGGCGCGGCCTTGGCGACGGGCGTGCCGTCGAACGCCGCCTGTGCCTGCGCGTAGGACAGTTTCGCCGCCGACTTCATCAGCCCGCGCACGAAGCGGTGACCGCGTTTGGCGCCCGACTTGTCGAACACCATCTCCACCGCGAGACACGCGCGTTCTTCATTTTCGCGCAGAGAGCAGAGATCGGCGCTGAGCGATTCCGGCAGCATCGGCGCCACGCGGTCGGGGAAGTACGTGGAGTTGCCGCGCTTGAACGCGCCGCGATCGAGCGCCGAGCCGGGCGTCACGTAGGCGGCCACATCAGCGATCGCCACCCAGACGCGCCAGCCGTCCTTGTTCTTCGGATCGTCGTCGGGGGCGGCGAACACAGCGTCGTCGTGATCGCGCGCATCTTCGGGGTCGATGGTGATCAGCGGCAGGTTACGGAGATCGGTGCGGCCCTTGAGCGTGGGCTTTTGCGCGGCGCGCGCCTGCGCTTCCTCCTCTTCGGAGAAACCCATCGGGATACCGTGCGCGTGGATCGCCAGGATCGAGGCCGCGCGCGGATCGTCCATCCGGCCGACGATCTCGCGCACCACCGCGCGCTTGGGCCCGTGCGGGCGTCCGCCCTGCTGCAATTCCACCAGCACGAGATCGCCGTCCTTGGCATCGAAAACGTGCTCGGGAAACACGATCAGATCGTGCTTCACCTTGCGGTCCGCCGGCTCTACGCGGCCCGATCCGCGCGCGCGCGGATCGTCGGACGCGCGAAACACGCCGAGAATCTTGTGCGCGCTCTGGCCGAGCTTCTTCGTCACGCGCGCCACGGGCCCATCGCGTTCGCGCACGATGCGCACGAGCACGCGGTCGCCGATGCCCACCGCGGGTTCGCCGGGTTTGCCGCGCGCTGTGCCGGGCGCCAGCGGAACGACGGGACCGAACAGACCGTCCTGCCCGCGCATGCGGCCGAGCAGTTCGCCATCGGGATCGCGGTCGACGACTTCCATCACGCCGGTGTCGGGCAGGGAGGTGGCGGAGGCGAACGTGCGCTTGCCCACGCGGCCCAGCGCGCCGTCGTCTTCCAGTTCTTTGAGGATGCGGCGCAGGTCCTTGCGCTCTTCGGGCGTCACCTGCAGCACGCGCGCGAGAT
>JANNVF010000020.1:0-6193 GCA_031414315.1 Hyphomonadaceae bacterium
GCCCGACCATGTTGCGCCGCAACGGACATGCGCCGACGTGAGTCGCCCGTGGCCGGTCAGACAGACGAATCTCGCGGGAGAGATCGGTTATTCACCGGCCCCGAAGGCGCAACCGCCCCGGAAACGCTCAGGGCAAAGGACCGCGAGAGGATGAACACGCTGGAAAGCGCGACACGCTCCTTGTGAGCCGATCGCCGCCGACGGAGTAAGCGCAGGCCAGAACGGTCGCGTGAATCTCTCAGGCCCACGGACAGCGGGGGTGACCGGCCCAAACCCAAATAAGCGGGGGGCGCCGGGCGCCGACCCGAATCCGAGGACCACATGGCCAGTACCGGACCGCTCAAACTCTTGCCGCTGGATAAAATCTGGCGCGCGTCCGCCAAGAAGTTCGGTGACTTCGCCGGCTACGACATGCCGCTCGAATTCGAGGGCCTGATCCCCGAACACACCTGGACGCGCACGAAGGCCGGCCTGTTCGACGTTTCGCACATGGGGCCGTGCTTTTTCGCGCTGCCAAAGGGCCACGGCCTGGAAGGCGACGCCGCGCACAAGGCGGTCGCCGCGATCCTCGAGGAGCTGGTGCCCGGCGACATCCAGGGTCTGAAGCCCGGTCAGGTCCGCTACACCACGCTGCTCAATGCCAACGGCGGCTGCCTCGACGACCTGATGATCGCGCGGCCGGCGGAACCGGGCGCCGCAGGCGATCTCTACATCGTCGTCAACGCCGGCACTAAGGAGCAGGACTTCGCGCTGATCGCGCAGGGCGCGGGGGCGCGCGCCAACCTCGTGCGCGCCGACGATCGCTGCCTGCTCGCGCTGCAGGGGCCGTCCGCCGAATCCGTGGCGCGCGCGGTGATTGCCGACGAGCTCGGCGCGATGACGTTCATGCAGGTGAAGCGCTTCGATGCGTTCGGGCGCCTCACCATCACGCGCTCCGGCTACACCGGCGAGGATGGCTACGAAATTCTCGTGCGTGCCGAACAGGCGACGGCGCTGGCGGAAGCGTTGCTCGCGCACCCGGACGTGAAACCCATCGGTCTGGGCGCGCGGGATTCGCTGCGGCTGGAGGCGGGGCTCTGCCTCTATGGTCACGAACTCGACGAGACGATTTCGCCGATCGAGGCGGACCTCGCGTGGATCATCCAGAAGCGGCGTCGCGTTGCGGGTGATTTCCCCGGCGCCGCGCGCATCCTGAAAGAGTTGAGCGACGGGCCTGCGCGCAAACGCGTCGGCCTGCGCCCGCTCGATCGTGCGCCCGCACGCGAAGGCGTCGAAATCCAGGTCGGTGGCCGCAAGGTCGGTGTCGTGTCGAGCGGCGGCTTCTCGCCGATCCTCAATGCGCCGATCTCGATGGGCTACGTCGAGACCGCGCTCGCCGCGCCGGGAACCAAAGTCGATCTCATCGTGCGCGGCACGCCGCGCGCGGCGGAAGTGGTGGCGCTTCCGTTCGTTCCACACCGTTACAGGAAGGGTTGAATCATGAGCGCGCGCTACACGAAAGAACACGAATGGGTGCGCGTGGACGGAGACGTCGCCACCTGCGGCATCTCCGTGTTCGCCGCCGATCAGCTCGGCGACGTCGTCTATGTGGAGCTGCCGCCGGTCGGCAAGAAAGTGACGCAGGGCGGCGACATGGCCGTAGTTGAAAGCGCCAAGGCCGCATCCGACGTCTATGCGCCCGTGTCCGGCGAGATCGTCGCCGTCAACGACGCGCTCAACGGCAATCCCGAGAAGGTCAACGAAGGCGCCGAAGACGCGGGCTGGTTCTGCAAGATCAAACTCGCCAACAAGGCCGAACTCGACGCGCTGATGGACGAAGCGGCCTACGCCGATTTCGCCAAAGCCTGAAGGACGAAAATCCAGATGCGTTACCTGCCGCTCACCCCCGAAGATCGCGCCCAGATGCTGGGCGCCATCGGCGCCAAGTCGATCGACGATCTCTATGTTGACGTGCCCCGCGCCGCGCTGCTCGACGGGCCGGTGCCGCTGCCGCCGCACCAGAGCGAGATGGAAGTGGAGCGGCTGATGAAGCTGCTCGCCTCGTGCAACATTCCGGCCGGTAAGACCGCATTCTTTCTCGGCGCCGGCGCCTATCGCCACCACGTGCCGGCCAGCGTCGATCACCTGATCCAGCGCAGCGAATTCCTCACCACCTACACGCCGTACCAGCCGGAGATCGCGCAGGGCACGCTGCAGGCGCTCTACGAGTTCCAGACGCAGGTGGCGATGCTGACCGGCATGGAGGTGGCCAACGCCTCGATGTACGACGGCTCCACCGGCATGGCGGAAGCGGCGCTGATGGCCGCGCGGGTGACCAAGCGTTACCGCGTCGTGCTGTCGGGCGGCGTGCATCCGCATTACGTGGAGACTGTGCGCACCACCTGCGAAGCGCACGGGCTTACGCTCGTCGTGCTGCCGCCGGCGGTGGATGACGAAGCCGCAGTGAGCGCCGCCATCGACGCCAACACCGCCGCCGTCATCGTGCAGTCGCCCAACATATTCGGCACGATCACCGATCTGCGCGCCATCGGCGACGCAGCCCACGCCGCCGGCGCGCTGATGGTGGCGGGCTTCACCGAAGCGATGGCGTTCGGCCTGATCGAACCGCCCGGCGCGATGGGCGCGGACATCGTGGTGGGGGAAGGCCAGTCGTTCGGCAACGCGCTGAGCTTCGGCGGCCCCTATGTCGGCCTCTTCGCCACACGCGAGAAATACGTGCGCCAGGCGCCGGGTCGTCTTGCAGGCGAGACGGTCGACGCCGACGGCGCGCGCGGCTTCGTGCTCACCCTGTCGACCCGCGAACAGCACATCCGCCGCGAGAAGGCGACGTCGAACATCTGCACAAACTCGGGTTTGTGCACGCTGGCGTGGACGATCCACATGACGCTGCTCGGCGCCAAGGGCCTCAAGCATCTCGCCACGCTCAACCACGAAACCGCATGCGATCTCGCCGACGCGCTCGGCGCCGTCGCCGGTGTCGAAGTGCTGACGCCGCGCTTCTTCAACGAATTCGCGATCCGTCTGCCGAAACGCGCCGACATTGTGCTCGAAGCGTTGCTCGCGCGCGGTGTCATCGGCGGCGTGCCGTATTCGCGCCTGGCGCCGGGCATGGAGGACGTGCTCCTCGTGTGCGCCACCGAGACCAACACTGACGAAGACATCAGCGCCTACGCAGCGGCGTTGAAAGAGGTGCTGCAATGACGAAGACGATTTCCGGCAACAAGGGTCTGCAGCAGGCCGAGGGGCTTCTGTTTGACGTCGGCGCCATCGACCGCACCGGCGTCGATCTGCCGGCGACCAGCGGTCGCGCGCACCGTCTCGGCGGCTTGAGGCGCACCGCGCCGCTGCCGCTTCCCGGACTGTCCGAGCCAGAAGCGGTGCGCCACTATGTGCGGCTCAGCCAGAAGAACTACGCTATCGATCTCGGCTTCTTTCCGCTCGGCTCGTGCACGATGAAGCACAACCCGCGTCTCAACGAGAAGATGGCGCGGCTCGAAGGCTTCGCTGACCTGCATCCGCTGCAACCGATGGGCACGGTGCAGGGCGCGCTGATGCTGATGGAGGAGCTGTCACGCTGGCTGCTGACGCTCACCGGCATGGATGCGGTGGCGCTGTCGCCGAAGGCCGGCGCGCACGGCGAAATGTGCGGCATGCTGGCGATCCGCGCGGCGCTCGAGGCGCGGGGCGAGGGCGAAACCCGCAAGCGTGTGCTGGTGCCGTCGTCGGCGCACGGCACCAATCCCGCGACGGCGGTGGCGTGCGGTTTCATCGTCGATGAGATCAAGGGCGACGCCGACGGGCGCGTGGACCTGATCGACGTGCAGGAGAAGATCGGCCCGGACGTGGCCGCGATCATGCTCACCAACCCCAACACCTGCGGTCTGTTCGAGCGCGACGTGAAGGCGATCGCCGATCTGATCCACGAAGCTGGCGGCTATTTCTACTGCGACGGCGCCAACTACAACGCCATCGTCGGACGCGTGCGGCCGGGCGATCTTGGCGTCGACGCCATGCACATTAACCTGCACAAAACGTTCTCCACGCCGCACGGCGGGGGCGGGCCGGGGGCGGGCCCCACGGTGCTGTCGGCGGCACTCGCGCCCTTCGCGCCGGTGCCGCATCTGGTGCGCAATGGCGAGACGCTGACGCTGGTGGAAAACGAAGTCGATGCGGACGGCTCGCCGTTCGGCCGCATGTGCGCGTTCCACGGCCAGATGGGCATGTACGTCCGCGCGCTCACCTACATGCTGAGCCACGGATCGGATGGTCTGCGTCAGGTCGCGGAAGACTCCGTGCTCAACGCCAACTATCTGCTCGCGCGTCTGCGCGGACATTTCAACGCGCCGTTCGGCGAGGGACCATGCATGCACGAAGTGCTGCTCGATGACTCCACGTTGAAGCCCTATGGCGTGGAGACGATCGATCTCGCCAAGGCGCTGCTCGACGAGGGTTACCACCCGATGACGACGTACTTCCCGCTCGTCGTCCACGGCGCGCTGCTGATCGAGCCGACGGAGACGGAATCGAAGGCCGAACTCGATCGCTTCGCCGATGTGCTGATTGGGCTGGCGGAGCGCGCCAAGACTGACAGCGCGCACTTCAAGTCGGCGCCACACCTGGCGCCGATGCGTCGCCTCGATGAAACCCGCGCTGCGCGGCAGCCGAAGCTGCGCTGGTGGCCGCAAGAGGCGATGAAGATCGCGGCGGAGTAGCACCATGGTCACGGTCGCGGCGTTCGTCGCCCGTGTCCGGCAATCGCCGTTCGTCGGCTATGGCTCGGTGGCGCCGTGGTACTGGGCGTCGCATGGGGCTGCATGGATCGCGGAGGCGATGACGATGCTCGGCGACAACTATGTCGTGCGCGGTGGCGTTGCGATCCATCGGACGGCGACAGTGGAGGCCGGCGCCGTCGTGAAGGGGCCAGCGATCCTTGGCCCCGACTCGTTCGTCGCCACCACCGCCTACCTGCGCGGCGGCGTGTTTCTGGACGACGGATGCATCGTGGGCCCCGGCGCGGAGGTGAAGACGAGCTTCCTGTTCGCCGGCGCCAAGCTCGCGCATCTCAACTTCGTCGGTGACAGCGTGCTGGGCGCCGGCGTCAACGTGGAGGCGGGCGCGATGATCGCCAACTACCGCAACGAGCGCGCCGACAAGCAGATCCGCGTCGCCTACGACGGGCGGCTCATCGATACCGGCGTGGAGAAGTTCGGGGCGCTTGTAGGGGACGGCGTGCGGATCGGCGCAAACGCCGTAATCGCGCCGGGGGCGATCCTTGAAGCGGGCGCGGTCATTCCCCGCTTGTCTCTGGTCGATCAAGCGGGCTGAGCAACGACACTTCCATCATTCCGGGAGTTGTCGAGAGAGGCGACGGCCTCAGCCGAACTTCGCCGCCAGTTCCTTCGCGCCCTGATCCACCAGGCGCGCATGCGTGTCCGCGCCGAGGTCGCCGCGCAGGATCTGTTCGGCGGCGGCGATGGCGGCGTCGGTGGCGGCGATGCGGACATCTGCGGAGGCCTGCTGTTCGGCCCGCGCGATGGACTCTTCCGCCTGCTTCTGGCGGCGCGCGATTTCAGCCTGCATGGCCGCCCGCGCTTCTGCGGCGACGACTTGCGCCTGCTCCTTCGCGTTCGCGACGATGTCGGCGGCTTCGGACTCCGCTTTCGCGCGGCGCGCCTCGTGCTCGGTCTTCAGCGCCTGCGCTTCTTCACGCAACCGTTTGGCGTCTTCGAGTTCCTTGGCGATTTCCGCGCCCCGCTGGTCGAGGGCGGCGGCGATCATGCCAGGCACCTTCAGCCACCAGAGCAGCGCTATGAAGATAACGAGCGCCACGAAGGCAAAGAAGGTCGCGTCGTACTCGATCGCCATCACGCGGCTCCCTTGGTAGATCCTTGGGCCGTCAGCTTGGCGACGATGTCCTTGGCGAGATCGCCGGCGATGGCGCCGACGCCGGCCATGGCGTCCGCGCGCGCGGCATTGATCCGCTTCTCGGCGACTTCTGCGCGGGCAGCGACGTCCGCTTCTGCTTTCGCACGATCCTCGGCGAGCGATGCAGCCATTTCGGCGCGCATGTCGTCGACGATCTTGCGGGCGCCGGCGCGGGCCGTGGCGGTCGCGCGTTCGGCGTCGGCGCGCGCGGTTTCGGCCGCGGCGCTGGTTTCAGCGGCGAGATCGAGGTCGCCCTGCACCTTGGCGG
>JANNVF010000021.1:0-6850 GCA_031414315.1 Hyphomonadaceae bacterium
GGCCCCCCGCCGGGCGGCCGGTTCTGGGAACTGCGGCACCTGGAAGGCGTGCGCGGCTATCCGCAACGCCACACGTCGACGCTGCTGGCGTATGAAGCTGCGGTGGCGGCGATCGAGGACGCGCGGGCAAAGGCGCCGGCGCCAGCAGCCCAGCCGACCTGATCCTCGCCCGCTTCCGATCTTCCATCGACAACGCTTGCCGCCCGTCGTCTAGTACGCGACGGGAACAAGCGGAGGGAGGCTTCCATGAAAAAATTTGTCACCATTACGGCTGTGCTAGCGCTCGCGGCCGTGACAGGCTGGGCATCTGCGCAGACCACTGCGGTGCGTCCGGTGCAACTGCCAAAGGCCGGTTCAATCGTTGTCTCGATCGATCAGGTCGGCGTGCTGACCGGCAGGATCAACAGCCTCGAAGCCCAGCTGAAGGCGATGGAGACAAGACTGCAGGCAATGGAATCGAGCAACCAGATTCAAGGCGGGGCAATCCTTGAACTCACGATCGCCAAGAACAATGCCAACACATCCATCGGCATTCTCACGCAGAAGACGAGCGTGCTTTCACAGACGACGGACAATCTCTCGTTGCAGACGGACCAGTTGTCGCAGAAATTCGGCACGCATACGCACGCGTACGCCTCCAACAGATACTTCTTCGCGCAATACCAGTGCGTCAACGACGCCATCGTCGGTGCGCCGGACGTCTACGTCCCGTGCTCGCACATGAACTCGAAGGACGAGAGCACCAAGCAGACCAGTCCGCCAAGCTAGGTTCGACTCGGCTCCGCCCCGCTGCTAGAAACATTGCGGGCGGGTAAGGTCAGACGGGCGGCGGGTATGAAATTGATTTTCCGGGTTTTGGGCTGGGTGCTGCTGGTCGCGCTCGCGGTCGGCATCTATGCCGGCTACCGCGTGGGCTTCGGCCATCCGTTCACGATCAACCAGCTCGCCGACCGTCAGGCCACGGCGTTCGTCTTTCGCAATCCCGAACTCTTCACCCAGATCGGCCTGGTCGACGGCACCATTCTCGACACGCATTCGGGCAAGCTCGCGCCCGTGGGCGTGGCCAAGCGCGATGCGGATTACGCGTTCGCCGAACAGGCGCTGCGCGAGGTGCGCCAGTTCGATCGCGCGAAACTTGGCGTGCAGGACCAGATCACCTTCGACATCCTTGAAGACCAGTACGAGAGCGCGCTGGCGTTCAAGCCGTTCGAGTGGGTGTCGTCGGAAGGCGTCTTCCCGGTGAACCAGATGTGGGGGACCAACGTCGGGCTGCCAGCGTTCATGCTGTCGGGCCACACGATCAAGAATCCGAAGACGGCGGAGAATTTCGTGCGTCGCATGGAGGCGATGGGCGAAAAAGTCGACGGCCTCACCGCCGAGATGCAACGGCAGACGGCCGCTGGCGTCGTCCTCCCGGTCTCCATCGTCGAGCGCACGCTGCAGATCACCCACGACACCATCGCCCCGGACCCGGGCGACAACCCGATGGTCAAGAAACTGGTGGAGTCGACAGCGAACATGGAAGGGCTCGATGCCCCCAAGCGCGAAGCGCTGAAGGCGCGCGCGATCGCGGCGATCGAAACCGGCGTCTATCCAGCCTACGCGCGTCTGGGCACTGCGCTGGAGGCGATGCGCCCGGCGGCGCAGACGCAAGCTGCGGGCGTCGGGCGCCTGCGCGACGGCGCGGCGCTCTACGCGGTGATGCTGCGGCAGGCCACCACGACGGAATACACCCCCGATCAGGTCCACCAGATCGGCCTCGACGAAGTCGCGCGCATCACGGCCGAGATGGACGCGATCCTGCGCGCGCAGGGCATGGTGACAGGCACGGTCGCCGAGCGCATGGACCTGCTCAACAAGCGCCCCGACCAGCTGTTTCCGAACACGCCGGACGGGCGCACGCAGATTCTCGCGCGCTACAACGAGATCATGCGTGAAGTCGAGGCACTGATGCCGACGTACTTCTCCACGATCCCGCCGGGCGAACTGAAGATCGAACCGGTGCCGACGGCGCTGGAGAAGGGCGCGGCAGGGGGCAGCTACCAGCCCGCGGCGATGGACGGATCGCGCCCTGGCACGTTCTTCGCCAACCTGCGCGATGCGTCGGAAACGCCGCGCTATTCGATGAAGACGCTCGCCTATCACGAAGGCGTGCCCGGCCATCACTTCCAGATCGCCACCGCGCAGGGCCTCAAGGGCCTGCCGATCATCCGGCAGCAGACCCTCTACACTGCCTACGCCGAGGGCTGGGGCCTCTACGCCGAACGGCTGGCCGCCGAGATCGGCATGTACAAGGAAGATCCGCTGGGCGACCTCGGCCGCCTGCAGGGCGAAATCTTCCGCGCGACACGGCTCGTGGTGGACACCGGCCTGCACGCCAAGGACTGGAGCCGCGAACAGGCGATCGCCTACATGGTCTCCACCACCGGCATGAGCGAGACCGACGTCACCACCGAGATCGAGCGCTACATGATGCTCCCCGGTCAGGCGTGCGCCTACAAGGTTGGCCAGCTCAAGATCCTGGAGCTGCGCGAAAAGGCGCGGCAGGGGCTTGGCGCCAAGTTTGATCTGAAGGCGTTCCACACGGTGGTGCTGGAAAGTGGCGCTGTGCCGCTGACGGTGCTGGAGCGTCTCGTGGACGAGTGGATTGCGCGCACGAAAGGCGCCTGATTGCCGATCGGCCTCGGGGACAAGGCGCGTTAAGCGCCGCCAGAAAGCGGGAGGGAAACATCCATGAGGAAGCTTTTGTTGGCCGGTGTCCTGCTGGCGGCGGCGTGTGCGCCGATCGAGACGGTCCCGGCGCCACCACCCGCGCCGAAGGGAGCTGTCGCGCTGCATGCCGACGCGCGCATTCCCGCCCAGATCGACGCGGCGTTCCGCAGCGAGATCGGCGCCCGCTACAGCGCCGATGCAGGCGCTGCCTCGATCGTCGCGGACCTCACCCAGAACGGCTTCATCTGCCGCGAGCTCGGCGCCTATCCGCAGGTGCAGCCCAGTGAGCTGCTGGCGGTATGCGACCTGCCGAAGCCGCACGGGCTCTGCTCGGACATGTGGACGGTGGATCTGAAACTGAAGGACGTGACCGGCGGGATCAGCGTCCAGCGCGTTGCGGCGGCGGGGCGTTTTGTGCGCACCTGCGTGTCGGGAGCCTCGCCGGACGGCTGATCCGGTCACGTGACGGAACTTTTAAGGGCCACTGCCGCTTTGCAGTCCAGGGAGACCAACATGCTGAAACTCATCGGACTACTCGTCGTCGTCGGGGCGGCTGCCTTCTTCACGCGGCCAGACGCGGCCGCGCTCCACGCCGCCGCCGATGCGAAGTTGCAGGGCGTCACCGAAGCGGCGGCGGAAAACGTCGATCTCGGCGGCGCGCTGGGTGGGATCGTGGCGCAGGCCTCGAGCGGGAAGTACGAAAACTTCTACGTCGCCGCCCGTTATTCCCAACCCGCCGCAGAGCCACTGGTGGAATGCTGGGGCGTGTTCACGCAGGCGATCTGCAACAAGGTCGGCAGCCCGCAGTAGGCCGCTTTCCGCGAGCTAGCCTGTCGCCCCTGTTTCATGTATAGGGGCGCCATGGCATCGCGTGTGACCACTACGACCACTTACTGACGCCGGCGGCGCGAGATCGGGCTCGCTGCAGCGGCTGCGCGCGAACGCCCGGTCCTCCCTCACCACAATCGCACCGGCCTTCGCCATGCCTCCCAGCGTTCCAGCGCAGGGCGTTCTCGCCCTTATTCGCGCCTACAAGCTGACGCTCTCGCCCTTCGTGGGGCGCGACTGTCGCTACCTGCCCACGTGCTCGGCGTACGCCGCAGACGCGGTGACGGCGCACGGCGCGTGGGCGGGAAGCTGGATGGCGGCGGCGCGGGTGTGCCGCTGCCATCCGTGGGGCGGCAAGGGCTATGACCCCGCGCCGGCGGCGGCGTCCGCGCCCTGGTATGCGCCGTGGCGCTACGGTGACTGGCGCGGACCGCGCACGCCCGACGAGAGGATGTCGCCGTGAGGAGAATTGTTCTGGCGCTGGCGGCGCTCGCGCTCGCCGGATGCGCCCCTGTCGCGGTCAACGAGAAAGGCGCCCTTCCGGCGCCGCCACGACCGCACCGCGACGCGGGGGAAGGCGCGCTGGACCTGAAGGATCAGGAGAAGCTCGCCGGCGCGCGCGTGCGGCATGGCTTCATCGGCGAGGGCGAGGCGCGCATCGCCTACACGATCGTCGAGGCGGGCCCGCGCAACCGGCCGTTCTTCATCCATTGCGGCGGCGGGCGCGCCGATCGCTACCGGTCCGGCGTTATCTACGCGAGCAAGGTGCTGCACTGGGGTGACGTGCTGCTGTTCGACTATCCGGGCTATGGCGACAGTGCCGGCGAGGCCAGCGTGGAGAGCTTCACGGCCGCGCTTGATCCCGTCGGCGCGTTCGCGACGGCGCAGGCGAACGGGCGTCGGCTGATTTTCTGGGGCCATTCCCTCGGCGGCGCGGTCTGCGCGAGCATGGCCGGGCGCACACCCGCCGCCAGCGCGATGATCTTCGAGGCCAGCGCGCGCAACGCGCGCGGCGCCAGCAGTTACGATGCCATCGAAGTGCTGCGCCCGATGCAGGGACCGGTCCTCATTCTTGCCGGCGCCCTTGACCAGAGCGTGCCGGTGCGGCTCAGCCGGTCGTTCGCGGCGGCGGCGCGCGACTCCCGTTCAGACGTCGACTACGTGGAATTCCCCGACGCCGACCACATCGACATTCCGCTCGCGCGAGGCTTCGAGGCCCGCGTCACCGCCTTCGTGACGAAGGTCGCTTCCAGTCCTCCCAACGCCGTAGATCAAGGTCACTAGCCGATGAGCATCGAGATCAAATTTCCCGACGGGGCCGTCCGCCAGTTTGAAAACGGCGTCACGGGCCTCGCCATCGCCGAAGGCATTTCCAAAGGCCTCGCGAAGAAGGCCGTGGCCGTGAAGGTGAATGGCGCCGCGTGGGATCTCACGCGCCCGATCGAAACGGACGCCGCGTTCGAGATCATCACGCGTGATACGCCCGCCGGACTTGAAATCCTGCGCCATGACGCAGCGCACGTGCTCGCGCAGGCGGTGCAGGAACTTTTTCCCGGCACGCAGGTCACGTTCGGCCCGGTGACGGAGGACGGCTTCTACTACGACTTCGCGCGCGAGGCGCCGTTCTCCACGGACGATTTCGAGAAGATCGAAAAGCGCATGCGCGAGATCGTCGACGCCGACCTGCCGATCGTGCGTGAGGTCTGGGAGAAGGACGCCGCCATCGCGCACTTCAGGTCGATCGGCGAAATCTACAAGGCCGAGACGATCGACGAGGTGATCAAGCCCGGCGAGCCGATCACGATCTACAAGCAGGGCGCGGACTGGGGCGATCTCTGCCGTGGGCCGCACCTGCCCAGCACGGGCCGGCTCGGCAAGGCGTTCAAGCTGATGAAACTCGCCGGCGCCTACTGGCGCGGCGACCAGAACAACGCGCAGCTGCAGCGCATCTACGGCACGGCGTGGGCCGACGAGAAGCAACTTGCCGAACATCTCGTGCGCCTGGAGGAAGCCGACAAGCGCGACCACCGCAAGCTCGGCCGCGCGATGGACCTCTTCCACATGCAGGAAGAGGGCAAGGGCATGGTGTTCTGGCACGAGAAGGGCCTGACGCTGTGGCGCACGATCGAGGCGTACATGCGCCGCCGTCTCGATGCGGCGGGCTATGTGGAAGTGCGCACGCCGCAGGTGCTCGACCGCGTGTTCTGGGAGAAGTCAGGCCACTGGCAGAACTACCACGAACACATGTTCGTCTGCGAAACGGTGGAGGGCGAGGAGCTGTCGCTGAAGCCGATGAACTGCCCGGGCCACGTGCAGATATTCAAGTTCGGCCAGAAGTCCTATCGCGATCTCCCGCTGCGCATGGCTGAGTTCGGCGCGTGCCACCGCTACGAACCATCAGGTTCGCTGCACGGCCTGATGCGCGTGCGCGCGTTCACGCAGGACGATGCGCACATCTTCTGCCGCGAGGACCAGATCGAGGACGAGGTCGCCGCGTTCATCACGCTTGCCAACGACATCCACAAGGACTTCGGTCTGGAACGCGATCACATCTCCCTCGGCACGCGCCCGGAAAAGCGCGCCGGCACAGAAGAGTTCTGGGACATGGCCGAAGGCCAGCTCCTCAACGCCGCACGCAAGGCGGGCGTGGAGCCCGTCATCACGCCGGGCGATGGCGCGTTCTATGCGCCGAAGCTCGACTTCGTGCTGAAGGACGCCATCGGGCGCACATGGACGTGCGGCACGATCCAGAACGACTACGTGCTGCCGGAGCGGCTCGGCGCCGAATACGTCGGCGAGGATGGCCAGAAGCATCGCCCCGTCATGCTGCACCGCGCGATCTGCGGTTCGCTTGAGCGCTTCATCGGCGTGCTGATCGAGAACTACGCCGGCGCGTTCCCGATGTGGCTGGCGCCCGTGCAGGTCGTGGTCGCCACGATCACGTCGGATGCGGATGGGTACGCGCAGGAGGTGGTGAAGACGCTGCGCGCCGCCGGCCTGCGCGTGGAGGCCGACCTCCGCAACGAGAAGATCAACTACAAGATCCGCGAGCACTCGCTGGCCAAGACTCCAGTGATCGCGGTGGTCGGGCGCAAGGAAGCCGAGGAGCGCAAACTGGCGCTGCGCCGCCTCGGCGGCGACGCGCAGGAGATCGTGACGCTGGACGAGGCGAAAACGCGCCTGAGCGCCGACGCGACGCCGCCGGACTTGCGGTAGGGCCTCGGAGCGCGGACGACCTCGTCCGCGTCAGGTGTCGAAGAGCGAGACGTGGACGAGGTCGTCCACGCTCCATGGCGCTTCGCTATGAGGT
>JANNVF010000022.1:0-4081 GCA_031414315.1 Hyphomonadaceae bacterium
GCCAGGGATGATTGAGACCCTCAACACCTTCCGATCGCTACTCGACGACCAGGGCGAAGGAAAAGGCATCACCGATGCCGTCTCCGGAGAAGTCGCCCTGACGATTGGGTGACTGTGGTGTGTCCAATCAGCTGACCCGCAGTTTTCTGTATTCGTCGCCAGGCGCGGTGTTGATCCAGACCGCCGACGAGAGCGAAAACGGTCTCGTTGGTGACGCTGCCTTGCAAGATGGGCTTGTCTGCAAAGAGCGAACATCGCAGCGCACATTGCGCTCGCCCTACCAAATCGTTCCTGTCTACTTTCCTGCAACACAGGTGTTGCGCCCCGGCACAGAGTCAGCAACGGGTCAACTGTGTTGGTCGACGGCCGGCGGCAGCACGCTCGATGGTGCCTCGATACCGACCGGAGGACACGGTTGGTTCCCCGACTGGCAGCTTACCGTCCAGCTTCGAGCGCCGCCAGCTTGACACCGTTCGGGGACAGTGGGCCAGTTGCCGACCATGCTGACATGTTCGCCCCCACTTTGTTCGCGGCAGGTATGGCGCTGCAAGCTTCCATTGAATTGCCGCCGACGCGAACGATCGATCGTCACCAGACTGTCATGGAACAGGCTGCGCGTTTGTCTTCGGGATGCCGCGCGAGGGGCGCAGCAGCAATCTCGCGTGCAAGGACGCACCGTGGTTGAGGGTGTCGACGATATCCATCGACAGACCTGCGTCGATCGGGCAAAACTCGATAACCAGCTCCTTCGTGATTTTTGAATCACTCGAAGCGGGAACTATCGTTTTGTCATGAGTTCTGAAAACAACTTGTAGACGTGATCCTTGGCCGGCTGCGCCGTTGGCGCTTCCTTGATGTGCAGGACGGGTGCGTCAGCAGATCTGTGCGATGGCCACACCGGCAGGCCAGGTCCGTTCAGATTGCCTCGCTTCACGAAGTTGACCCAGAGGCCCGAAGCAATTCGGGCGACCTCACGATCGGCATCGTCAGTGAGCCACGGCATCGCATCGAGCGTGTCGAAGACGTAGGGGATCTCTCCGGAGTGGAAGGCGCCTGTCTCTTTGCTCGAATTATTGCCGAACCAGCCGTCAGGTGTCAGTGGCGCACGCTCGAACCGGAAGCGAAAGATGTCGGCTTTTCCGTACGCTTTCTGCGCTTCGATCCAGTTCCACATGGCATGGCCGACGCGTGCATTACCGCCGAGCGCTCGGGCGGCTACCGCAGTCGTCGCTGCGTCTCCCGCTGGATATCGCTTCAGCACGTCTGCGGCGCCGGCGCCAAAGAGGTCATGCACGATGGCCTCGTAAGGCCGCTCTGGCCAGCCGATCAGACCAAGATTGAAGCCCTCGTCCTTGTTCCAACCCGCGAGCAGCGGCACGTCGCTGTGCCGGCGCTCGGCGAAGAGTTCGACGGGTGGCGCAGGAATGACGTGACCGTCGATGATGGGGCGGAACATTGGTCCAGGCGCTGCGTCGACGATCGACGTCGCCGGCAGGTCGCGCAGCGCGGCTGCGGTCTCCGCGCCGAGACGACGGGCGAAGGCCATGCCGGCTTGCTCCGCTTCGGCGCGGTTGTCGAGTTTGCGGACCGGCGCATCGAAGAACGCCCCGCTCTGGCCGATCGCGCGCGCAAACAACCCTTTGGCGTGCGGTGTTGTCATAAGAGCGCTGACCGCAGCGGCGCCAGCGGATTCACCGGCAATCGTAACAGCTCCCGGATCTCCGCCGAACGCAGCGATGTTACGCTGCGTCCACGCGAGCGCTGCGATCAGATCGAGCAGGCCCCAATTGCCGGAGGCGTCATGCTGGCTTTCTGCCGCGAGCGCCGGATGCGCGAGAAAGCCGAACGCATTGAGCCGGTAGTTCATGGTCACGACGAGGAGGCCGCGTGCGGCGAGGTTCGCGCCGTTGTAACGCGGCTCTGCGCCATGCCCGGCCGCGAAGCCGCCGCCGTGAATCCAGCACATGACCGGCAGGCGTTCGCCGCTGCCGATCTGCGCCGGCGTCCACACATTCAGGTAGAGGCAATCCTCCGACACGCCGGGCGTCGACAAGTCGATGTCCGAAAACACCGGCGCCTGCATCGCGTTCATGCCGAACGCATCGGTTGACCGCATGCCCGTCCACCTCGGGCATGCAGCCGGTGCGCGCCATCGCAACGCGCCTACGGGTGGCGCGGCGTAGGGAATGCCCTTGAAGCAGCGGACACCGTGTGCGTCTGCAACTGGGACTGCGAGCGTGCCCGTATCGATTTCGACAGAAGAACGCATCATCGCCCGCCGTCCACGGTGAACGACTGGCTGGTGATCATGCGACTGTCGTCGGCGGCAAGGAACAAAGCCATGCGCGCGATATCGTCGCCAAGCAGTGTTTCTTTGAGCAACTGGCGCTGGCGCACGCTGTCGAGCGCTTCTTCGGTCTGGAACCAGAGCCGTTTCTGCCGCTCGGTCAGGACAGCGCCCGGTTCGATCGAATTGACGCGGATGTTGTCCTTGCCGAAGGCGCGCGCAAGCGCTTGCGTCAGCCCGAAGATCCCAGCCTTCGCCGTCGCGTAGGCAGGAAACTCGGCGCCTGCGCGGCGCCAAGCGATCGAACCGAGGTTTATGATCGAGCCGTGACCGAGGTCCTTCATGTGCGGCTGCACGGCCTGGGCCGCAAAGAAATGATGGCGCAAGTTCACATTGAGGGCACGGTCCCAATACTCAACATCCACTTCGGCAGTCTCGTGGCGATCGTCTCGTGCCGCGTTGTTGACGAGGACGCCAACCGGGCCGAGGCGCGATCGCGTCGTCTCGAGGGCGTTTCGCAAGGCTTCGATGTCGGTGACGTCGCATGTCAGGAACAGCGCGGCAGCTCCGTCCCTATCGAGCTTCGAGGCGAGGGCGGCGCCTGCTTTTTCGTCGACATCAACGAACGCCACTTTCGCTCCATTGCGTGCAAGCGCCTGGACAATATCGGCCCCTATGCCGGTAGCGCCGCCGCTGACGAACGCCACCCGACCGTTAAGGCTGGGATACTGAGCGAAAGTCATATCTTCACCTCACCGATAAGCCGCTCGCTTGCTGGATCGAACAGGCAGGCATGCGCCATGTCGATGCCGAGTGCGAACGTTTCTCCCGGTTCCGGCGCAGACTCTGGGTTGAACCGACCGACAAGGTCTCGGGGCCCGAGCTTGAGCATCGCGATGGTCTCGGCGCCTGTCGGCTCTACGAGATCCACAGATGCTGAGACCAGAGCAAGGGCGGACCGCCGCGTCTTCAAATCGGCATCGTAGCGGAACAGATGCTCGGGCCTGATGCCGAGTACGACTTTGCCGTCCGACGGCGCGACCGCGGGCCGTCGCGCGAGGGGCAGAAACACGGCCTCTCCGTTCGCGCCGGGAAACTCCACACCGTGCACATCGCCCCGTGTCACGAGTATTGAGGGCACAAAATTCATCGATGGCGAGCCCATGAAGCCCGCAACGAACATATTCGCTGGACGCGCGTAGACACGGCTCGGCACGTCGAACTGCTGTAGGCTGCCGTGGTGCATGACGGCGATGCGCGACGCGAGCGTCATGGCCTCAACCTGGTCATGCGTGACGTAGACGGTGGTCTTGCCGACGCGCTGGTGCAGCTTCTTGATTTCGGTGCGCATGTCGACGCGCAGCTTGGCGTCGAGATTCGACAACGGCTCGTCGAACAGGAACAGCGCCGGATCGCGCGCGAGCGCCCGGCCCATCGCCACCCGCTGACGCTGCCCGCCCGAGAGCTCGCGGGGGTAGCGATCCAGCAGTGCATCTAGATTCAAGATACGGGCCGCATCGCCCACCCGCTTGTCGGTCAAGGCGCGATCCGCATTGCGCAGCTTCAGGCTGAAGGCCATGTTGTCGCGCACCGTCATGTGTGGGTACAGCGCGTAGCTTTGGAACACCATGGCGATGTCGCGGTCTTTGGAGTCCAGCTCATTGACCACCTTGTCGTAGACAGCAATCTCTCCCGCTGTGATTTCCTCTAAACCGGCCAGCATGCGCAAGAGCGTGGACTTGCCGCAGCCCGATGGCCCTACCAACACCACGAACTCACCGTCAGCGATGTCAA
>JANNVF010000023.1:0-1674 GCA_031414315.1 Hyphomonadaceae bacterium
GCGGGCGACACCACACACGATGGCAAGATGGTGCGCGGTGAGTACCAATCATCGTGAGAAGCAAAGGTACTGACTTGTTACTCAGCCGAACCTGCACAGCCAGTAAGCAAAACGGCGATCGCTGGGCTCCTCGCCGCTCCACGATGCCGTCGCGCAGGTCCGCCTGCTCATCGAGAAGGTCGTGGAGGGCTAACGCCGAGCGCACGCAGTCGGGTCCGTGCCTTCCGATGACGGCTGTCGATCTCGAGGACCTCTTGGTACGCCGTGCGGGCTTCGTCGATATCGCCGAGCCGTTCGAGCGCGTACGCCAGTGCGTATTGCACTTCCGCGCTGTCGCCGCTCAAGCCCCACAAGTGCTCGGCGAGTCGCTTGCAGAACGCCCAATCTCCCTTGCGCGCCGCAACGCGGTAGTGCTCTCGAAGTGTGCGCGCGCGGCCGGATGTGCGGCGCGGCATGCGCCTTCCCCTCTCCGTCCTGCCTGAACGAAACGGGTGGAGCCGCAGTTTATACGTCTGCGGTGGTAGCCTGAGTGAGTTGCGAACCCGCGGGGAGTCGTACGCGGGAGTCGACCGCGAGCCGGCGCAACCCCTCCGTCGACGCGTCGACAATGGCACGCTGTAGCGGCCAAGGGCCCGATGACCAGCGCGGGAACCGCCGCACTGCCTCGAACTCGATGCGATAGCTGTTGCGACGCCCCCTCTTTGAACGGACGAGCATGTCGGCTTCTTCGAGTTGACGGAGGATGGCCGTAGCCGCACGCTCCGTAATGCCAACGGCACTCGATATCTCATTCGCCGTAGGTTCAACGGCGTTCGCCACCGCCAAGAGCGTACGCAGGTGGCTGGTAAAGAAGCCCCACGGCATTCCCTCCCCCGAGAACGCGCCCGCTTCTCGCGGGCGAGCAGGTGCGCCACTATGGTCACTGCCGGAGATTTCGAGCAGCGTGCCGATCAGCCCATCGGCGAAGCTTGCGGGCGTGGGCGGCCCGGCGTTGCCACGCCGGAACATCGCCAGGTGCTCAAAATCCATCGAGTACGTGTTTGACCTTCCGACGCGATGGCGGACTACGATGCCCGCCTGCTGCAGATCTCCCAGATTGGCGAGCGTCGCGCGTTCCGTGATGCCGATCGCACGTGACATCGCACGGACCGTTGAGGCTCCGTGCTCGCAGACGTACGCCATGACGAGCGCGTGGTTGGTGAACAGACCCCACTTCTCTGTTGCCGGTGCAGCCATGCGATCTCCCTTACGACCACCGCCAAAACGAGCCAGCTTGGGCGGGGCTCATCCTCCAGAACAGCCTTGAACATTCTGCGACGCAGATCATCCGATGACAAGTACTCAAATCGTCTGGAGAGAATGGATGCTCCGAGCGCCCTCGTTGCGCCGCGGCATCCGCGCCGCGCGGATGCCGTGGGGAATCGACCCATTGCCTTTTGCTTTTCACTCTTCGTTAACCACCGAAAGACAACAGGATCACACCTTCATACGATAGTAGCAGTGAACCTTCAGATGTAAGAGCAAGCAGAAGACCGCGAGAAGCTCCCCCCTCGCGGTCTCTTGCTGTCTAGCGCGTTGGACGCGTCAATAGTGCACGACTGTCACCTCCCCGCGTCAACTTTTGAGCCAAGGAACCGTCGAGGTCAGGTGTAGTGAAGTGTGCCGCCGAGAGGC